>JAFTGG010000264.1 GCA_017458025.1 Oscillospiraceae bacterium
GGCGCAGCCGCCGTTCCGGCTGAATACGACGAACCGGACGCTCGAAATGAACGGCGAGCGCGTGCGCCTGTCGCAGGTGGAGTACGCCATTGTCAAGCTGTTTATGGAGAACCGCGGCAAGGCGCTCTCGCGCGAAGAGATTTTGGACACGGTCTGGGGCCACGGCTACTTCGGCGAGCCGAAGATCGTGGACGTGAACGTGCGCCGGCTCCGCATCAAGCTGGAGGACGACGCGCAGGAGCCGAAGTATATCCTCACGGTGTGGGGATACGGGTATAAATGGAATATCGAGTGATACTCGATATTCCATTTATGAAGATGCCATTTTGCAGTTGCCGCTGAAGCGGCAGCTACGGAATATGGCGACGAAACTCCGTCGCAGTTTCGTGCGATGCGTTCCAGGAGGACGGTATGCAAGTGACCCCTAGAAGTATTCGGCGGAGCCTGCGGATCCGCGGCCTGCGCCAGCGCTGGCTCATCAGCGCGGCGCTGCCGGTCGTGCTGCTGCTGATGGCGGCGGTCGCGGTGTTCACCATCGCCTCCGCGCAGTATTATTACAGCAGCATGCTCTCCGGTCTGGAAGCCCGCGCCCGCGTCGCGGCGGATACGTTTACCGCCTACGGCGTGCGCAGCTACAACGAGTATTACCGCCTCGCCTCGTATTCGGTGGAGACGTTCGAGGAAAAGGATGTGCTGGAGCTCCAATTCATCAACACGAACGGGCGCGTGCAGGCGTCGTCCTACGGCCTGACCGCCGGTACCTTGCCGGACACCGCCGATATCGAGCGAGCCATTGCCGGCGAGCTGGCTCACTTTCAAGGACGCGACCCGCAGACGGGCGAGGCCATTCTTGCCGTGTCGTGCCCGCTGCTGTTCAACTCCCGCGTCATGGGCGTGCTGCGCTATGTGACGAGCCTGCGCGCCGTGGAGCGCCAGATCCGCGTCAACTTCCTCATCGCGGCGGGACTTGCGCTGCTCGTTGTCGTGCTGATCCTGTTTTCAAACGTTATTTTTATCAACAATGTCGTCGAGCCGGTCGCCGTCGTGTCTGACGCGGCGCGCCGCATCTCCGGCGGCAGCTACGGTATCCGCATCGACAACCACTATCGCGACGAGCTGGGCGAGCTGGTGGACAACATCAACGACATGTCGCTTAAGATCTCGCAGGCGGAGCAGATCCAGCAGGAGTTCGTTTCGTCGGTGTCGCATGAGCTGCGCACGCCGCTCACCGCGATCAACGGCTGGGCGGAGACGCTGGCGGTCGACCCGCTCGGCAACGCCGAGCAGACCAAACGCGGCCTCGGCATCATCGAAAAGGAGTCCCGACGCCTCACGACTATGGTCGAGGAGCTGCTGGACTTCACGAAGATCCAGGACGGGCGCTTCACGCTTCGCGTTGATACCGTTGACCTCGTTTCCGAGCTGGAGGACACGATCTACACCTACCGCGAGCTGTTCCGGCAGGAGGGCATTGAGGTCGCTTACGCGCCGCCGGAGGACGATATCCCGCCTGTCGCGGCGGACGGCGAGCGCATGAAGCAGGTCTTTTCCAACGTGCTCGACAACGCGAGCAAGCATGGCGGCGCGGGCAGGCGCGTCGACGTGTCCGCGGCGGCGGAGAACGGCGGCGTCGTCGTCCGTGTGCGCGACTACGGCCCGGGTATCCCGCCGGAGGAGCTGCCGTTCGTCAAACAGAAATTTTACAAGGGTTCGTCCAAGGCGCGCGGCAGCGGCATCGGCCTCGCCGTGTGCGACGAGATCGTGAAGCTCCACGGCGGCACGTTCGAGGTGTCCAACGCCGACGACGGGCAGACCGGCGCGGTCGTCACCATTTCGATCCCGATGTCCGTGACGGGCGAGCCTGAAAAAGTGTAAAATATTTTAGAACAACTGTTGTATTTTAGAAAAAAGTGTGCTAAGATGCAACACGTAAGGAGTATTCATCATGGCAGAAGAACAAAGCCCTCAATTCCGCACAAGTATCGGCGGACAGGCGCTGATCGAGGGCATCTTGATGCGCGGCCCCGGCAAGCAGGCGATCGTCGTGCGCTCGCCGGACGGGCTGGTCGTCAAGGAGGAGGAGATCACGCTCACGCGCGATAAGTACCCGATCCTCGGACTGCCCGTTATCCGCGGCGCGGTGACGTTTATCGACTCGATGGTGCGCGGCGTCAAGGCGCTGATGTTCTCGGCGGATTATTTCCCCGAGGACGAGCTGGTGCAGCCGTCGAAGTTCGACCTCTGGGTCGAGAAGCACTTCAGCGACGAAAAGGCGCAGAAGCTTATCACGGTGCTTGCGGTCATTCTCTCGCTCGGCATGACCATCGGGCTCTTTTTCCTACTGCCGACGTTTTTGGCGGGCTTTGTCGACCCGTATATCAAGAGCGCGGCGGTACACAACCTGGTCGAGTCGGTCATCAAGCTCGCGATCTTTTTCGCGTATATGCTGCTCGTCTCGCAGCAAAAGGATATCCAGCGCGTGTTCCAATATCACGGCGCGGAACACAAGACCATTTTCTGCTACGAGGCGGGCCTGCCGCTGACGGTGGAGAACTGCCGTATCCAGAAGCGCTTCCACCCGCGCTGCGGCACGAGCTTTTTGTTTGTGGTCATCATCATCTCGGTCATCATTTCGAGCCTTGTGTTCAGCTTTGTCGAGTGGCGGAACCTCTGGGTGCGCTTCGGCATGCACCTGCTGCTGCTCATTCCCATTGTCGGCGTCGCGTACGAGTTCAACCGCTACGTCGGCGGGCACGACACGCCTGTGACGCGCTTCCTGTCGCGCCCGGGCCTGTGGCTCCAGAACTTTACGACCAACGAGCCGGACGACTCCATGCTCGAGGTCGCGATCAAGGCGATCAAGCTGGTGATCCCAGCGGAAAAGGGCAAGGACGCGTGGTAAAGCATGGCGACGACGTACAACAACCTGTATCTTGATATGCGCCAGCGCTTCAAAAGCACGGGCGTGTTTGACCCGGCCCGCGCGGCGCGGGAGTTGATTTGTGCCGCCTCGGGCAAGACGAACGAGGAGTTTGTGCGCGACAGCCGGCTCTATGTCCCGCCGGAGATCGAACGCGAGGCGGAGGCGCTTGCGGCGCGGCATCTCGCCGGAGAGCCGGTGGCATATCTGATCGGCGAGTGGGAGTTCTACGGCCTGCCGCTCGATATCTCGAAAGCGGTGCTGATCCCGCGGCCCGACACCGAGGCGCTTGCGGCGCAGGCGATCGAGATGGCGCGGAGCTACGACGAGCCGCGCGTGCTTGACCTTTGCGCGGGCAGCGGCTGCATCGGTCTGGCCGTCGCGTCGCAGGCGCCGAACGCGCGCGTGCTGCTCGGCGAGCTGGACGAGGAGGCGGTCAAGATCTGCCGCCAGAATATCCGGCGCAACGATCTCTCCGCCCGTGTCAGCGTGGTGCGCGTCGACGCGAAGGAAAAGCCTTCGCGGCAGCTTGGCGAGTTCGACGTCATTGTCAGCAACCCGCCGTATATCCCGACGGACGACATCGGGACGCTGGATACGTCCGTGCGCGACCACGAGCCGCAGCTGGCGCTGGACGGCGGCGTGGACGGGCTGGATTTCTACCGCGCGATCTGCGGCAAATGGCGCGACGCGCTGCGGCCCTACGGCAAGCTGCTCTTTGAGGTCGGCACCGGCCAGGCGGACGCGGTGCTGCGGCTGATGCGCGCGAGCGGCTTCGGCGACGTGCAGATCGCCAAGGACCTGAACGGTATCCCGCGCGTGGTCTACGGCACGCTGTGGGACGAGCTATAGAGCAAAGTTTACATCATTACGGAGGAAAGCAGATATGGCAGAGAAGAACACGACCAAAGCGGCGGCTCCGTCGGAGGAGAAAAAGCGCGCCATAGAGACCGCCATGCAGCAGATCGAGCGCACCTACGGCAAGGGCTCCATCATGCGCTACGGCGACAACAAGGCGGTGACGGGCGTCGAGGCGATCCCGACCGGCTCGCTGGCGCTGGATCTGGCGCTTGGCGTCGGCGGCCTGCCGCGCGGACGCATCGTTGAGATCTACGGCCCCGAGTCGTCCGGTAAGACGACGCTGGCGCTGCACGTCCTCGCGCAGGCGCAGAAGCAGGGCGGCGAGGTCGCGTTCATCGACGCGGAGCACGCGCTCGACCCGACCTACGCGCGGGCGCTCGGCGTCAAGATCGACGAGATGCTGATCTCCCAGCCGGACACCGGCGAGCAGGCGCTCGAGATCACCGAGGCGCTCGTGCGCTCCGGCGCGATCGACGTCATCGTGGTCGACTCCGTGGCCGCACTCGTGCCGCGCGCGGAGATCGAGGGCGAGATGGGCGACAGCTTCGTCGGCCTGCACGCCCGCCTCATGTCGCAGGCACTGCGCAAGCTGACCGGCGCGATCAATAAGACGAACACCATCGTCATCTTCATCAACCAGCTGCGCGAGAAGGTCGGCGTCATGTACGGCAACCCCGAGGTTACGACCGGCGGCCGCGCGCTCAAGTTCTACGCGTCCGTCCGCATCGACGTGCGCCGCATCGAGACACTCAAAAACGGCGGCGAGATGATCGGCAACCGCACGCGCGCGAAGGTCGTCAAAAACAAGATGGCGCCTCCGTTCCGCGAGGCGGAGTTCGACATCATGTACGGCGAGGGCATCTCGCTGCTCGGCGAGCTGATTGACCTCGGCGTCAAGCTCGACTTCGTGCAGAAAAGCGGCTCATGGTACTCTATGGGCGAGACGCGCATCGGGCAGGGCCGCGACGCGGCGAAGCAGTACCTCAAGGACAATCCCGAGGTCGCGGACAAGCTCGAAGCGGATATCCGAGCCAACTTCGACAAGCTGATGACCGGCCAGCAGCGTATCGCCGCCAAGGCGGCGGGCCGCGCGGTCGACGTTTCGGCGGACGATTTCGAGGGTTGACGTTTCATTCTCCAGAGCCTTACGGCTCTGGAGAATGAAACAATTCCGCTCCGCTCAGCGCACGTTCTGCGGACGCACGTTCGCTCCGTGCAAAGCGTTTTTTCTGACGCGTGCGCCGGCAGAAAAGATGATTCGGATTTTTTCGCGTCTGCGGGCGCGAAACTCTGCGAGGCAACGGGAGCTGACACATATTGAAAATCGAGAAGATCGAGAAATCCGGACATAAGCAGGGGTGCGTTCTCGTGCATCTGGAGGGGGGAGACCTCCTTCGGATCACGGAGGAGGAGCTCCTGCATTTCGACTTATATACAGGGCTGGACATCGGCCCCGAGACTGTGGTAGAATTACAAAGACGCGCCGCGCGGAGCGAGACGCGCGTCCGCGCGGCGAATATGATCTCGGCGCGCCCGTTGAGCAAGAGGGAGCTGACGAAGCGCCTGTGCGACAAGGGCGCGGCGGACGGCGACGCCGAGGCGGCGGCCGATTGGCTTGAGGACATCGGCGCGCTGGACGACCTTGCCTACGCCAAGACCGTCGTGCGGCACTACAGCGCGAACGGCTACGGCGAGGCGAAGCTGCGCGACGAGCTGCGCCGCCGCGGCGTGCCGCGCGAGCATTGGGACGAGGCGCTGGGAACGGCGCCTGATCCGCGGGAGACCCTCGCGCGGGTGATTTCCGCGCGGACGAAGGGCAAGCCCCTTGACGAAAAAGAGCGCAAAAAGCTCTCGGATATGCTGCTGCGCCGCGGCTTTGCGTGGCGCGACGTCAAAGCGGCGCTGTCCGAGCTCGGCGGGGAGATATTGGAGGACTAGGGACATGGCAAGGGAACTGCTGAAGCTGCCCAACAACAAGAAAGGCTTCGTGATGCTGCTCATTCTGGAAGCGCTGGTCGCCGCGTGGGCGCTTACCGCGACGCTTTACGCGCTCTCGGCGGGCAGGACGCGCACCGTCATCTATGGCTTCATTGTGCTGTTCGCGATTTTTTACATTCTCGGCCGAAGCCTGCGGAGCTTTCGGAATTTGCAGAAGCAGGAGCGCGCGCAGAAGGAACAGGACGGGCAGGCAAAATGAGTAAGGAGATTAAGGTGGCGTTTCTCTCCCTCGGCTGCGCCAAGAACCTCGTCAACACCGAGCAGATGATGGCGCTGTGCCGCGACGCGGGGCTGACGCTCGCGGACGCGCCGGAGGGCGCGGACGTGGCGGTGATCAACACCTGCGGCTTCATTGACTCCGCCAAGGAGGAGGCCATCGACAACATTCTCGCTATGGGCGAGCTCAAAAAGCGCGGACGGCTCAAAAAGATCCTCGTCACCGGCTGCCTTTCGCAGCGCTACAAGGACGAGATCACGGAGTCCATGCCCGAGGTCGACGGACTGCTCGGCACGGGCAGCTACAGCGAGATCGTGAGCGCCGTCAACGAGGTGCTCGCGGACGAAAAGCCGCGCCGCTTCGGCAACATTCACGCGCCGGTCGAGGAGCTCGACCGCGTCATCACCACGCCGTCGTACACGGCGTATCTTCGCATCGCCGAGGGCTGCGACAACCACTGCGCGTTCTGCGTGATCCCGAGCCTTCGCGGCAAGTACCGCAGCCGCCGATGGGAGAACGTCCTCGCCGAGGCGAAGAAGCTTTCCGGCATGGGCGTCAAGGAGGTCATCGTCATCGCGCAGGATATCACGCGCTACGGTACCGACAACTACGGCAAGCGCCGCCTGCCGGAGCTGATACATGAGTTATGTAAACTTGACTTCCATTGGGTGCGGCTGCACTACCTGTACCCCGACGAGTTTGACGACGAGCTGATCGACGCCATCGCGTCGGAGCCGAAGGTGCTTAAGTACCTCGATATTCCCATTCAGCACTGCAACGACAAGATCCTCCGCGCGATGAACCGGCGCGGGAACAAGGAATACCTGACGAAGCTGTTTGCCGGCCTGCGCGGCCGGATCCCCGGGCTCGTGCTGCGCACGAGCATCATTACGGGGCTTCCGTACGAGGGCGAGGCCGAGTTCGACGAGCTGTGCGATTTCCTGCGCGAGGTGCGCATCGAGCGCGCGGGCGTGTTTCCGTACTCGCCGGAAGACGGTACGCCGGCGGCGAGGATGGAGCACGTCGACGAGGAGGAGGCCCGCCGCCGCGCGGAGCTGCTGGTCGACGTGCAGAGCCGCATCATGGACGAGTACAACGAGTCAATGCTCGGCGAGGTCGTCGAGGTGCTGTGCGAGGGCTTCGACGCCGCGTCGATGGGCTACATCGGGCGCAGCTACGCCGAATCCGTGGACATCGACGGCAAGATTTACTTCTCCTCGGAGCGCGACCTGAGCGCGGGCGAGTTCGTGAATGTCCGCGTCACCGGCGCGATGGACGGGGAATTGACCGGCGAGGCCGTGGAAACGGGGGAGTGACATCACATGACGACTGCCAACAAATTGACGCTGCTGCGCATGGCGCTGATTCCGGTGTTCCTCGGCGTGCTGTACGCGGGATTCTCCGGCTCGCGCTATGTCGCGTTGGGCGTGTTCATTGCCGCGAGCCTGACGGATATGCTGGACGGCTACGTCGCGCGGCACTACAACCAAATCACGAACTTCGGCAAGTTCATGGACCCGCTGGCGGATAAGGTGCTCGTCATGGCGGCGATGTGCTGGTTCGTCGAGATCGGGCAGATGCCCGGCTGGGCGCTCGCCGTCGTGCTGTTGCGCGAGTTCGCGGTGTCGGGCATGCGCCTCGTCGCGGTCGAGCAGGGCCGTGTGATCGCCGCGGGCTGGTCGGGCAAGGTCAAGACCGCGTCCACGATGGTGTGCCTGTGCCTGATGATGCTGCTGGATGAGAGCTGGATGCCCATTCCCCGCACGCTCAACGTGCTCTGTATTGCCATCATCGTTTTGACGACCGTCTACTCCGGCGTCGAATATTTCATTCAAAACCGCGACGTGTTCAAGGACGTCGATTAAAGGAGCTTTGCTATGTACCTCTATAACTCTGCAAGCCATAAGAAGGAAGAATTCGTCCCCAACCACCCTGACGTCGTCAAGATGTACACCTGCGGCCCGACCGTGTACCACTTCGCGCACATCGGGAATCTGCGCAGCTACATCATGGAGGATGTGCTGGAGAAGTATCTGCGCTTTCTTGGTTACAACGTCAAGCGCGTGATGAACATCACCGACGTCGGCCACCTCACGAGCGACGCGGACGAGGGCGAGGACAAGATGCTCAAGGGCGCGAAGCGCGAGCACAAGAGCGTCATGGAGATCGCGCAGTTTTACACCGACGCGTTCTTTGACGACTGCAAAAAGCTCAACATCAAGCGCCCTGACGTCGTCGAGCCCGCGACCAACTGTATCGACGAGTATATCAAGATCATCACAAAGCTCATCGACACCGGCTATGCCTATCTCGCGGGCGGCAACGTGTATTTTGATACATCGAAGCTCGACCGCTATTACATCTTCAACGACCACAACGAGGAAGACCTCGCGGTCGGCGTGCGCGAGGGCGTCGAGGAGGACACGAACAAGCGCAACAAGAACGACTTTGTGCTCTGGTTCACCAAGTCCAAGTTCGAGGATCAGGCGCTCAAATGGGACTCCCCGTGGGGCGTGGGCTATCCGGGCTGGCATATTGAGTGCTCCGGCATCTCAATGAAGCACCTCGGCGAGGACCTCGATATCCACTGCGGCGGGGTGGACAATATGTTCCCGCACCACACGAACGAGATCGCGCAGAGCGAGAGCTACCTCGGACACAAGTGGACGAACTATTGGGTCCACGTCGCGCATCTCAACACCGCGGACGGCAAGATGTCGAAGTCGAAGGGCGAGTTTTTGACCGTGTCGCTGCTTGAGGAGAAGGGCTACGATCCGCTTGCGTACCGCTTCTTCTGCCTGCAATCGCACTACCGCAAGAATCTTGTGTTTACCTGGGAGAACCTCGACAACGCGCAGAAGGCGTTTGAGAAGCTGATCGCGAAGATCGCGAACCTGAAGCCGGACGACGGCGCGGTGGACGAGGCGGCCCGTGCGGAGTATCGCGGGAGGTTCGTCAAGCAGATGGACAATGACGTCAATACGCCCAACGGCGTGACGGTCGTCTACGATATTCTGAAGGCGCAGGCCAACGACGCGACGAAGCGCGCGATGCTCTCGGATATCGACGCCGTGCTGAGCCTCGATCTGCTTGCCAAGGCGGACGCGCTGCGCGAAAGGAACGCCAGGGCCGCCGCGACGAAGTCGGCGGAGTTCACGGTCATCGCCGAGGACGGCGCGCCCGACGAGGCGGTCGAAGCCCTGATCCGCGCCCGCGCGGACGCGAAAAAGGCGAAAAATTTCGCGGAAGCCGACCGGATCCGCGACGAGCTCAAGGCGCAGGGCGTCGAGCTGACGGATATCCCGAACGGCGCGAAGTGGAAGCGCGTGTAAAGGGCGTATGACCTACATTTTCGCGCTGTGTCCGGTTGCGGACGAGCACATGCTGACACAGCTCGACGCGGTGCTCGGACGGCGGGAGGAGCTGCTTGAACGCGAACAGCTGCCGAACGTGTGGCGGGCGATCGAGAAGCTGGAGATCGCCGCGCCGCGCGAAGCGGGCGGCGGGATGCGCCGCCGCAGGCTGCGTTACCGGACGCTGGGCGCGATGCTGCTGCTCCTCGGCGCGCTGCTCGCCATTCCGGAGCTGTTCGAGCTGCGGGAGCTGTCGGTATCTTTGATCGTGGGCGTGCTTGCGATTGTGTGGGGCTTGTTCGCGTTGGTCGGGCAGGACCGGCGCGAAGCCCCAAAGCAGAAGCCGCCCGAAACGGCGGCGCAGCAGTTGCTGCACGCGCTCGGCGGCGTTGGGCGCAGCGGAGCGTACGCGATCTTCAGCGAGGACGCGCTGGCGGTGGAGACGCCGGACGGCGAGCGCGTGGAGATCGGATACGCAGCGCTGGAAGCTGTTTTGGAGACGCGGGATCTGCTGTTCCTCAGCGATGCGGCGTACGCCGTCACGCTGCAAAAGCGTGAGCTGAGCTGGGGCGAATGGGCGGAGTTTCGTGACTTTCTGGTGGAAAAAGCAGACGTCGCGATCGTCCCGCACGGGAAATAGAGGAGGGACTTCCATGCGAAGAGTTTTGGTCGTCATCGACATGCAGAACGACTTCATCGACGGCTCTCTCGGCACGGCCGAGGCGGCCGCTATCGTGCCGAAGGTCGTGGAGAAGATCAAAAAGTACGACCCGTGGAATATCTACCTCACACGGGATACGCACTACGAGAACTACCTTGAGACGCAAGAGGGACGAAACCTGCCCGTCGAACATTGTATCAAGGATACCGGCGGCTGGCAGCTCCGCGCCGAGGTCGCCGAGGCGGCGAGAGGCGCGACGATCGTCGACAAGCCGACGTTCGGTTCGGTCGAGCTCGCAGGCAAGCTGATGGTCGAGCGGGCGCAGGAGTCGCTGGAGATCGAGGTCGTGGGCCTGTGCACCGATATCTGCGTCGTGTCGAACGCGCTGCTGTTCAAGGCGGCGATGCCCGAGGCGCCGATCACGGTGGACGCGTCGTGCTGCGCGGGCGTGACGCCGGAAAAGCACCGCGCGGCGCTGGAGACGATGAAGTCGTGCCAAATACGGGTCATCAACGAATAAAAAATTCCGCTCGCAAGAGCGGAATTTTTTGGCAAAAGCCAAGCCTTGTTTGATACTGAACTCATATAAAAAGATTCCATACACAAAGTATTGCCGCGTCAAATCGGCTTTGCCTGACGAAAGAATCCCTCACCGTTGGACACGTTGCTATTTTTAAAACAAGACCTAGTCCACCTCCGTGTGATCGCAAATCTCCCGAATCTTCGCCTGCAGCGCCTTGAAGTCGTCGAACGCCTCCGGCCGCCGCCGCGGGTCGCGCAGCAGCGCCGCGGGGTGGTAGACCGCCGTCATCTGCACGCCGGCCTTCTCGAACCACTGCCCGTGCTCGCGCGAGATTTTGAAATCCTCGCGAATGATCTTTGTCGCCGCGATGCGCCCGAGGCAGACGATGATCTTCGGCCGCAGCAGCGCCGCCTGACGGCGCAGATAGCCGATGCAGGCGTCCTGCTCGACCTCCAGCGGATCGCGGTTCTGCGGCGGACGGCACTTGACGATATTCGCGATGTACACGCTCTCGCGCTTGAGCCCGATGATGGCAAGCATGTCGTCCAGCAGCTTGCCCGCGCGCCCGACAAACGGCTCGCCCTGCTCGTCTTCGTTCGCGCCGGGCCCCTCGCCGATGAACAGCACCTCGGCGTTCCGGCTGCCGACGCCGAACACGACGTTTTTGCGCGTCTCCCACAGCGAGCATTCACGGCAGCTTTGGCATGTCTGCTCCAGCGCTTCCCAAGTATCCATGCCGGCCTCAGACGCGCTTCTCGACCCACGCCCAGATGTCGGCGTAGACCTGATCTTTTTCCTTTTCGTTCAGAATCTCATGACGCAGACCGGGATAGAGCTTGAGCTCCACATCGCGGACGCCCGCCTTTTTGAAGCTCTCGTACGCCTTGGTCGCGCCCTTGCCGAGGTCGCCGACGGGGTCCATCGCGCCGGAGATGAACAGCACCGGCGTGTTCATGTCCATCTTCGCGAGGTTCGACGGCTTGCCGATGAAGCCGATGCCGCCGAGCATCTCAAGGAACAGCCCTGTCGTCGCCTGACCGCCGCAGAGCGGGTCGGCAATGTACTTGTCGACGTTCTCCTCGTTGGCGCTGAGCCAATCGTAGTTGGTGCGCTTCGGCTCGAACGGCTTATTGTACGCGCCAAAAGCGAGGTTGTCGACGGTGGCGTTGAACTTGTCAAAACCCGTCTTTTTGCCGAAGTATTTTGCCGCCAGCTTGCCGCCCGCGACCATGAAGCCGGGCTGCTGGCCGGTGCCCATGATGATGGCCGCCGTGACCGTGCCGGGATAGCGAATGAGATACGTCCGCGCGAGGAACGAACCCATCGAGTGGCCCATCAGAATGTACGGAAGGCTCGGATACTCCTGCGCGGTGCGGTTGCGCAGCGCGTACATGTCGTCCACGACATGCGTCCAGCCGTCCTTGTCGCCAAAGTACAGCGCCGCCGCGCCCTCGGCGACGGAGAGGCCGTGACCGATATGGTCGTTCGCCACGACGACGAAGCCCTTGCTGTTCAGGAACTCCGCGAACGGCTCATAGCGCAGCGCGTATTCCGCGACGCCGTGCGCGATTTGGTACACGCCGGCGGGCTCGCCGTCCGGCGCCCACTCGACCGCGTGAATCTGGGTCTTGCCGTCGGAAGAAGGGAAATAAAATTCTTTGCGATTTGCCATAGTAAATTCGACCTCCTTGTGTTATAATCCTCTTAAATGATTATGATAACATACCTCGGGGAAAAAGAACAGGGGGAATTCGATGAAAAAATACATCCTCGCCCTCGATCAGGGCACGACGAGCTCCCGCGCGATCCTCTTTGACAAGGCGGGCAAGATCGTCGCCAAGGCGCAGCACGACTTCACGCAGATCTATCCCAAGCCCGGCTGGGTCGAGCACGATCCGCTGGAGATCTGGGGAACGCAGCGCATGGTCGCGGCGCAGGCGCTGCGCGAGAGCGGCCTTGGCGGCGAGGTCGCGGGCGTCGGCATCACCAACCAGCGCGAGACGACCATTGTATGGGAAAAGGCGACGGGCAAGCCCATCTACAACGCCATCGTTTGGCAGTGCCGCCGCACGGCGGACATTTGCGATCAACTGATGCGCGAGCACCACGGCCTGAGCGAGCTGGTGGCAGAGAAGACGGGACTCCTCATCGACGCGTATTTCTCAGGCACGAAGATCAAATGGCTGCTCGACAACGTGCCCGGCGCGCGCGAAAAGGCGGAGCGCGGCGAGCTGCTGTTCGGCACGGTGGAAACGTGGCTTATCTGGAAGCTCACCGGCGGCAAGGCGCACGTCACGGACTACTCCAACGCGTCGCGCACGATGCTGTTCAATATCCATACGCTGCGGTGGGACGAGGAGCTGTGCAGGCTGCTCAATATTCCGATGTGCATGCTGCCGAAGCCCGTCGGCAACTCCGAGGTATACGGCGTCGTCGCGGACGGCGTCGAGGGGCTGGAGGACCTCGCGGGCGTGCCGGTCTGCGGCGCTGCGGGCGACCAGCAGTCCGCGCTGTTCGGGCAGGGCTGCTTTGAGCGCGGCCAGGCGAAAAACACCTACGGCACGGGCTGTTTCACGCTGATGAACGTCGGCAATACGCCGGTGCGCTCCCGCGCGGGGCTCGTCACCTCCGTCGCGTGGAACGTGAACGGCGAGACGACCTACGCGCTCGAAGGCAGCGTGTTCAACGCGGGCAGCGCGATCCAATGGCTGCGCGACGAGATGCGCCTCATCGAGAGCGCGCCCGAGTGCGACCGGCTCGCCGAGAGCGTGCCGGATACCGGCGGCGTGTACCTTGTGCCGGCGTTCACCGGACTCGGCGCGCCGTATTGGGACATGTACGCGCGCGGCTGCGTCGTGGGCATGACGCGCGGCACGTCGCGGGCGCACTTTGCCCGCGCGGTGCTCGAATCCATCGCCTATCAGGTCACGGACCTGATGACCGCGATGCGCCAGGACGCGGGCTGCGAGATCTCTATCCTCCGCGTCGACGGCGGCGCGAGCGTCAGCGACCTGATGATGCAGTTCCAGGCGGACCTGCTGCGTATCCCCGTCGACCGCCCGACTATGGTCGAAACGACCGCGTTTGGCGCGGCGGCGCTCGCGGGCCTCGCGGTGGGCTTGTGGGAGGACATGGACGAGGTGCGCTCCGTGCGCGAGAGCGCGCGGGTGTTTACGCCCGAGCGCGAGCAGTACGAGTGCGAGGAGATCTATCGCGGTTGGAAGCGCGCGGTCAACTGCGCGCAGGGCTGGATCGAAAAGAACTGAAAGGAGCGACAATTATGCCGAGTATCGAAGACATCAAGCGCAAGGCACAGAGCGCCGTCTATACGGCGACGGAAAAGGCCCAGGGCGCGGCTGCCGCCGCCGGCGGGAAAGCGGAGGCGCTGAAGGAATATGCGGAAGAAAAGGCGGGCGCGCTCAAGGAGTACGCGGGCGAAAAGACCGCGCTCGTGAGCGCGAAGCGCGACCTGGCCAAGAGCTATCAGGCGCTCGGCGAGTGGTACGCCGCGCAGTGCGGCGACAACGCGCCCGAGGCGGTGGCGGACGTCGTCAAGGCGATCCGCACGGCGCAGGCGAAGATCGCCGAGCTGCGCGAGCGCGGCGAGAGCGAGGAGGCCTAGAAAACGCCATCTCGCTCGCCGCTTCGCGGCAACCGCAAAATCCTCCGTATGCCGGAGGATTTTGCGAATGAACAAAATATCTGTCGTATGGAGGGTTCTTTATGAAGCCGCAATTTACCAACGCGTTCGGCATTGCCCGCAATGCGAACCAGCAGGGCCGTACGGTCGAGCTACAGTTGGACTTCATGCTGCAATACATGGACGGCGAGTCGCAGATGACGAAAAACGGCCCCGTGTCCGCTTCCGTGCGCAAGAGCGAGCCGCTGACCTCCGTACTGCTGACGCGCGACGGCGTCGCCGCGCTCATCTCGCTGCTGCGCAAGACGCTCGGCGACGAGTTTGACGAGATTATCGGCTTCTGCGAGGCACAGGACGAGATGGAGCGGTAAAATTCCCTCTTGCAATTCATAAAAAGATGTGTTAGGATATCCCCTGCGATTGAAAAATGCGGGGATATTTTAAAGGATATGGGCGTATATCTTTTAAAATATCGAATAGGATTGCCATGTCGCTCGCCGCTTCGCGGCAACCGCGAAATATGGCTGCTTTTTCCCGTGTAACGAGATAACGGAGGTAAGTTCTATGTATATGGCAGTGGTTATTCTGCAGGTCCTGTGCGGCCTGTTCGTCATTGGCATTGTGCTGTTCCAATCCGGCAAGTCCGCGGGCCTTTCGGGCGCCATCGGCGGCGTGGCGGACAGCTTCCTGTCGAAGAATAAGTCCAAGTCGCTCGACGCGAAGCTCGCGCGCGCGACCAAGTGGGTCGGCGCGGTGTTCATCGTGCTGACGCTCGTGCTGAACATGCTTTAAACATCGCGTAGAATGCGGGTCGAAAGACCCGCT
Source organism: Oscillospiraceae bacterium (assembly GCA_017458025.1). Taxonomy (GTDB): domain Bacteria; phylum Bacillota; class Clostridia; order Oscillospirales; family Oscillospiraceae; genus Hominicoprocola. The sequence goes on from JAFTGG010000264.1 coordinate 14,999, forward strand.
TCTTTTTTTCTCCTTGCATTTGAAAAAGTCTTGTGTTATTGTTCTCTTTGTTTAATAGGTAGGGAGGGTGAACCATGCAGGCCGAGACCATTACGAGCCGCCACAACGCGCTGCTGACGCACCTGCGCAAGCTGGCTTCCTCCCGCGCGTACCGCGACGAGCGCGGGGAATACCTCGGCGACGGCGTGAAGCTGCTTGGGGAGGCGCTCAAGTGGCGCGCGCCGCTCAAAACGGTCGTCGTGTCCGAGGGCGTGGACCTGCCGGAGCTGCCGGAGGGCGTCCGCGCCGTGCGCGTCCCTTCCGATTTGATGCGATCCGTCAGTCCGGCGGAGACGCCGCAGGGCGCGCTGTTCACGGCGGCGCTCGCGCGGCCCGCGCTGCCGGACAGGCTGGTCGGCGCGCGCTACCTCGTTCTGGACGGCGTGCAGGACCCGGGCAACGTCGGCACGATCCTGCGCACGGCGGACGCGTTCGACTGCGACGGCGTGTTTCTCGTGAACGCCTGCGCCGATTTGTACAACCCGAAAACCGTTCGCGCCACGATGGGCGCGATCTTCCGCCAGCAGGTGTGGGCCTGCGCGCCGGACGAGCTGTCGGCGCTGCTGCGCGCGAGCGACGTGCCGCTGTACGGCGCC
>JAFTGG010000265.1 GCA_017458025.1 Oscillospiraceae bacterium
CGATCACGACGGGCTGGATCGGGTTCGCCGCGCAGGACTGCACCAGATGACCCAGCTCCTCCTTTTTGCAGCCAAACAGCCGCGCCACGCGCTCGCGGCTCGCGAGCACGCCGATGGCAACGCTGGTGTCGGGATGGCCTTTGATGTTGTGGAACAGCATCGCGGGGCCGTCCACCGTTGTGGGGCGCTTGACCGTTCCGCCCGCGCCGACATAGCGATAGACGCCGGAGAGCTCGGCGGCGGGGTCGACCTCCACGTTGGTCTCGACCAGTTGCCCCGGCTGGCTGCGTAAGACTTCCAGCGCGGTGCGCAGGTCGAGGATATCCGTGCGCGGGTCCATCGTTTCAAGCTTCATGATTCGTTCCCTCCGTATCAGATGCGTCGAGCAGCTGTTTGGAAATATAGGAGTCCAGCAGCTCGGCGAAGATGTCAAATAAAATGGGCGACACCGGACACGCCTCGGGGTCGGGTGGCAGATACGGCAGCGCGACTGTCCGGTCGACCGCCTTTTGATAGGGGTGCAGCGCGTTCGTCGTGACAAGAAGGATCTTTCCGTTTGTGACCTTGGCGCGCTCCATGATCTCCGGCTGCGCCGAGACGGAAAAGACGATCAGCAGGTCGCTCGTCTCCATGTGGTCCGCGAACTCGTTCAGCATGTCCAGCGGGCAGGGATGGACGAGGATATTGTTCTTTCGCAGCAGGTTTTGCAGAAGATGCGCCGGCTGCATGCTTTTTCCGATACCCGTGGCGAAGATGCGCGAGAAACCAAGCACATAGCGCGCCAGCTCCTCCATGTACGCATCGGTCAGGACCTGCTCGGCCTCCTCCATCAGACGCTGGAAGCGTTCAAAGTACGGCAGGCGATCCGGATCAGCGGACTCGTTCCGCCGCGCGAGCCACGCCGTGATATCGGAGCGGAAGTCCTGATACCGCCGATAGCCCAGCACCTTGATAAAGCGCGTCAACGCCGGCTGTGACACGCCGAGCGCCTCCGCGAGCTTGATGGTGGACTGGTACGTCACCTGCTCCGGCTTCTCTGCGATGGCCCGATAGATGCGCAGGTCGTTCTGCGTGAACTGGCTTTTATGCTGCTCCATATTGAGAAAGGGGTCCATGGCGCTCTCCTTTGCATTTGGTATCTCAAATATTATAACGGCATTAAATAAAAAATTCAATACAGAGAGCCTATGGTTTTGAATATTTTAGTCAAACCGCGCAAGAAACAATAAAATCTTTGTATAAATTTAATATTTACAAATCGAAAAATATAGTAAATAATAAATACAGTTCCAGCGGCCACAGATAAATCAGATTTTTAGGAGGATCGAGAAATGGCTGGTAAGTATGACGAGACCGCGGCCAAGATCGTAGAGCTGGTCGGCGGCAAGGAGAACGTCACATCCCTGACGCACTGCGTCACGCGCCTGCGCTTCGTCCTGAAGGACGCATCGAAGGCGGACAAGGACAAGCTGGCGGAGACGGAATATGTATTGAAGGTCATCGAGGCCGGCGGACAGCTGCAGGTCGTCGTCGGCAACAAGGTCGACAGCATCTATGACACGATCCTGGCGACGCAGGGCATCGCGGGCGGCGGCGAGGTCGCCGCGGACGGCGAGGACGCGGGCGGCAAGAAGGGTCTGCTCAACACGCTGATGGGTACGATCTCCGGCATCCTCGTCCCGACGCTGGGCGTCCTGACGGCAGCCGGTATCATCAAGGGCGTTACGGCGTTCCTCGCGCTCGACAACATCGGCGTACTGAACCCCGCCAGCGGCCTGTATATGCTGCTCTACGCCATCGGCGACGGCTTCTTCTATTTCCTGCCGATCATCCTCGGCGTCACCGCCGCGCGGAAGTTTAAGTGCAATGAGTTCATCGGCGCCACCGTGGGCGCGGCGCTCGTCTATCCCGCGATGGTCAACATCGCCGCGACGATGGAGCCCATGGGCGCCCTATTCGCGGGCTCGGCGTTTGAGATGACCTACTTCAACACCTTCCTCGGCATCCCCATCGTCATGCCGGGCGCGGGCTATACCGCGAGCGTGTTCCCCGTCATCATCGCGGTGTACGTCGCAGCGAAGCTCGAGCAGTGGTGCAAGAAGCACATCGGCGAGAACCTGCGCGGCATCCTGACCCCGATCATCACCCTCGTTGTCACGGTGGTGCTTGCGTACATCGTCATCGGCCCCGTGCTGAACCTCGTGGCGGTCGTCATCCAGTTGGTCATTGAGGCGCTCTTCAGCATCCCGGTCGTCGGCGGCCTCATCGCGGGCGCGATCATCGGCGGAGGCTTCGGCGTGCTGGTGCTCTTCGGTATGCACTGGGTCATCATCGGTCTGGCGCTCGGCCTCATCGCGCAGAACGGCTACGACTACATCATGGCCTGCGGCGGCATCGGCCCGATGATCGGCATGTTCCAGGGTCTCGCGATCTGCTGGGCGTGCCGCAAGAACAAGAAGGTCCGCGACCTCGCCATTCCCGCCACGATCTCTCAGATCTGCGGCGTCGGCGAGCCGCTCATGTACTCCATCCTGATC
>JAFTGG010000266.1 GCA_017458025.1 Oscillospiraceae bacterium
CGTTCTTCAGGGACTGGACTTCCTTCTGGAGCTGCTCGCGGTCCAGCTCGTTCTGGTAGGTGCCGTTCGCGGACTGCTCAGCCAGCGTGGTCATACGGTTGAGCATGTCGTGCACTTCGGTCAGCGCGCCTTCTGCCGTCTGGATCAGCGAAATGCCGTCCTTGGAGTTCTTGGTCGCGCCCTCGATGCCCGTGATCTGCGCGCGCATCTTCTCGGAAATCGCGAGACCCGCCGCGTCGTCGCCGGCGCGGTTGATCGCGTAACCGGAAGACAGCTTTTCAAGGTTCTTGCCGAGCTTGCTGTTGTTGGCGCTGAAGTTGCGATAGGAATTCATCGCGGTAATATTGTGCTGAATACGCATCTTTATTTCCTCCTTAAATTTGCGTTACGGGTCACCAATCCTCGTGCCCGCGTTTCAAAATTGGTTGTGCCGCCCGCTTTGCTCGACCGGTCGATCTCGCAAAGCCCTTGGCACGCTTCTATATCCAAACGGCTGCGCATGCCGCCTGAACCAAATTGACGCTGAATACGCGTGGACCGCCCTTTCGGGCTTCGGGCGCCGCCCTTGTGTTCCGCGAAACCGTCGAAACGTCGGCGGCTTGGCAGAATACACGGGGTTGCCCTCTCTTGTTCCCGCTTGCGCGGGCTGTCGCCGGCGTCCCGACCGGCCATGTTTTACTCGATCAAGGTCTTGCCCTGCCGCTCCAGCTTGTAGCGGAGGTTCTCGCGAAGCCGGCTGTCCGTGCCGTCCGCCCGTACCGCGTCGTACGCGTCCGCGAGCTTCCGGCTTTCCTTGTGCGCGTGGTCGCTCTTGATGTTCGCGATGTGCTCGCGCTGGGCTGCGAGCTTTTTCCGCTGCCGCTCGTAGTTCTTCGAGCCTTGCGTCATGCGGGAGAGCTTTTGCTCCATCGCCGCGAGCCTTGCCTCCGCTTTCGCGAGCGTCGCCGGCTCATTGGCTTCCGCCTCGCCGACGCGGTTCGCCTCCACCGGCTCCGGCTCTTTCGCGTCGTAGCTGTAGAGGATCGAGCAGTAGTAGTTGCCGCTTTGGCTCTTGCTCACCGTCGCGGCCACCGTCGTCCACCAATGCAGCGGCTTGCGGTGCAGCCTCGCGCGTACGTTCCCGACCTTCGGGAGCCGCACGCCCTCGTCCGTGAGCCGAACGCTGTCGGGGTAGGCGTCGTAGTGCTGGCAGTAGACGGTGTAAGCGTCGCGGCTGTATCGGGGTTTGAACCGCGGGTAGCCGCTCTTGCCGTCGAAGAAGTCCTGAAACGCGCGGCGGAGGGTTTGGTGTACCGTGACCAGCGCCTGCGAATCGACTTCCTTGAGGAACGGCGCTTCCTTCTTGTACCGCGCCGGCGTGGGAAGATAGTGCTTGTCGGTCGCGGCGAAGAACTCCTGTTCGTCTGCGAGGATCGCGTTCCAGAGCCAGCGGCAGCTTGCGAAGGTCTTGTCGAGCAGCGCCGCCTGCTCGGGGCTCGGGTAGAGCCGGTACTTGATCGTGGTGTTTCGGGTGAGCTTTCCGCCGCTCATTCCGCTTCCGCTTTGCGCGCCAGATGCTTTTCCAGCTGCTTCGCGTTGTGGATACGGTCCGACGGGCTCTTGGGCTTCTTCGCGAGCAGGTGCTCGGGCTTCTGCGCTCCGTCCCGCTCCAGCACCGCGCCGCGTACGATGGGTATTTCGCGCGGAGCGTCGACCGAGACGATGAACTTCCCGCCCGAATCGCGGAAGACTTGAACTGTGACGTTCTCGCCGATCTTGAAGTAATCTCCGGAATCCATTCTCAATGTCAGCACAGCGATCTCCTTTCGCCGGTGGGTTGCCTTTACTATACCATTTGAAACTCGCTTTGTCGAGCGCTTTCACAAGATATATCGGACGCTCCCCGAGGAAATTAAGCCCTTTTTCGGAATTTTTTCCAACCGCGGTTTGGCGATTTTGCCGAGTGTCAAAAACCATAGATTTTGATTAAAACTTTGCAGATTTTGGCAAATTCGCAACAAAGAAAAAAGAAACCCGCCTCCAGATCGATCGGAGGTGGGTTTCTCGTACCAAAAACTTCGTCGTTTTTGCCTATTTGAATAAGTAGTTCCTGATAGGGAATATGTCCCTTTCACAGCTGTTTCGGTGTAAAATGCCCATTTGCACGGGACAAGACTGTCCGGATAGAGAATAACAAGGAGGTTTGCGGCATGAGCGGCAAGATTTACGGGTATGTGCGCGTTTCCACGAAGAATCAGAACGAGGAGCGTCAGTTGATCGCGATGCGGAACTACGGCGTCGCGGAGGAACGGATCATCGTCGAGAAGCAGTCGGGCAAGGACTTCGACCGCCCGGGCTACCGGCGGCTGCTGCGCAGGCTCCACGCCGGCGATACGCTGGTCATCGCGAGCCTCGACCGCCTCGGGCGCAGCTACGCCGAGATTCAGGATCAGTGGCGCGTCATCAGCAAGGAGCGCGGCATCGCCATCGTCGTGCTGGATATGCCCCTGCTCAATACCAAAGATAACGCGGAATTGGTGGGGCAGCTCATCACCGACCTGGTGCTGCAGCTATTGAGCTTTGTCGCGCAGACGGAGCGCGAGAGTATCCGCACGCGCCAGCGCGAGGGCATCGAGGCGGCGAAAGCGCGCGGCGTGCGGTTCGGCCGCCCGCGCCTCGCGCTGCCGGAGGGCTTTCCGGATGTGGTGAAAAAGTGGCGCCGCGGCGAGTTCACGGCTCTGGAAGCCGCGCAAAAGCTCGGTATCTCGCGCAGCACGTTCTTCCGCCGCGTGCGGGAGCTGCGCCGCATGCGCAAGGCGCGCCAATACGAAGCCGCCCTGCAATCGCCGGAGCCGCGGCTTTTTAGCGGGAAATCACCCGATATCGCATGGCGGGACGAGCGTTACATCGTCCAGCCGCGGCGTATGCCAAGTATGCCGTCGGTGCTCTTGGGACAACCCTAGCGTCGCCCTTTCCCACGAGGTCGCTTTCATATTATTATTGGATCAACAGAAAATCGGTAGGTGATTTCAATTCGCTTGCCCTCGAATACGCGGATGACCTCTACCGTCTGGGCAAGCGTCGCGCGGTCGAGGCTCTCTAATCTGCCGAGCTGTACCAGGCTTTCGACCCAGGGCCGCCGCAACGCCGCCTCTGCGTCCTCCCGCCGCTCCGCCAACTGTCGGGCAAGGGCCGCTTCCTGCGCGTCATAGTCCGCCTTGTAGCGCAGAAATTCCTCACGGCTCAGCAGCTTGTCCAGATAGTCCTCGTACGCGCCGCGTTTGAGCCGCTGTACGCGTTCGAGCGCGGCTTGCAGGCGCTTGCGCCGGTTCTCCTCACGCTCCGCCGAAGGCGTTTGGCTTCCGCTCCGCTCCGCCAGCTCCTTCAAGTCCTCTACCTCCGCGATGATTCGGTTCAGATCGTTCAGCACGATCGCGCAGAGGTCCCCTTCCTTAATATAATGGCTGGTACACGCGGTAAACCCGTAGCGATGGTACGAGCCGCAGGAGTAGGCCGTCCTGCCCCTCCACGTCGTTTTCGTCAATGCCCTGCCGCAGTCGCCGCAGCGCAGAAAGCCGGCAAACAGCCCGACATGCCCCTCGAAGTCGATGGAGCGCGTATTCTTTGCAATGACCGCCTGCACAGCGGCCCACAGCTCGCGGGAAATGATCGGCTCGTGCGTCCCCTCGACGACGATCCACTCGCTCTTATTTGCCGCTTTCGCCTTACCGTGCATCGTCGCGCGAACGGAGCGGTTCGATACCATATTCCCGATATATGCCTCGTTGCGCAAAATCTTGTGGACGGTCGAATACGTCCAATAGCAGGTTTCCTGCAGGCGCTTGCCGTTGGCGTACTTCATGCCCATCATGCGCTTGTAGTCGCTGGGACATGGGATATGGTCGTCGTTGAGCGTTTTCGCGATCTTGACCTGACCAATGCCGTCTGCGGCCATGCGAAAGATGCGCCGGACCACTTCGGCCGCAACGGGGTCGACGATGAGGCGATTCTTGTTTTCCGGGTCTTTGAGGTAGCCATAGCACGCGAAAGCCCCGCAAAATTCGCCGCGCTTCTGCTTGGCCTTAAACGCGCTGCGCACCTTGCCGGAGATGTCCTTCGCGTACTGTGCGTTGAACACGTTCTTGAGCGGCAAAAGCATGTCGTACGGACCGTCGGCGCTGTCCACGCCGTCGTTGATGGCGATGAACCGCACGCCTTTGCTCGGGAAATATCGTTCGAGGTAGAAGCCCATATCAATGTAGTCGCGTCCGAAGCGGGAGAGGTCCTTCACAATCACGCAGTCGATCGTCCCCGCCTCGATGCCGGCAATCATGCGCTTGAACTGCTCGCGGTCAAAATTTGTGCCCGTCGCGCCGTCGTCCGGATACACATCGGTGACGCAAAACTCCGGGTGTGCCCTGCAAAAATCCTCAATGACGCGCTGCTGGTTGACAATGCTGTCGCTCTCCGGCTTGTCCCCGTCTTCACGGGACAGGCGGCAATATGCCGCCGCCCGATATCTGTCTTTCGCGTTGTCGGCCATACCCCGGTCTCAGGCGGCGTGCGCCTTGATGAGATCCGCCACAAGCTCCTCCGCCGTGCGGCAGCCGTTGAAGATACGGTCGATGGTATAAAGCTTGGTCACATCCTGATTTTCCGTCATGTTCCGCTCCTCCATATCTATGTTCTCTGTCCATTTCTATGAAGTCGCGCCGGCAAACATGCCTGATAAGGCATGCGGGAGAAATGCCGCCTTTGCAGGCGCTGCCCGTCAATAAGCGGTTGCTTTTTTGAGCCTTATATGTCCTATTTACATGGCGACATTTGAGTAAAGGCGGGATATAGCAATGAACATAGAAGAATTAATGCAGCGGCGCGGCATCATGCACTTGGTTCACTTTACCAGAGCGGAGAATCTCCGAAGCATACTGTCCGGCGGCCTGATCCCCCGCATGTGGCTCAACGGGGATAGCGCCATCTTCAACGACGAGTTCCGCTATGACCGCTGCGAAGACGCCGTATGCGCTTCCATTGAATTTCCCAACTACAAAATGTTCTACCAGCTACGCGAGGCAAATTCCTCCGGCGCGTGGGTCGTACTTCTGCTAAGCGCACAGATCCTTTTGGATTTCGACTGCGCGTTCTGCCAGACAAACGCCGGCAGCGAGGCGTCGTATGCCGTCCCTTTGGCGCAGCGGCAGGGCGCGGGCGCATTGGCGGCGCTGTATGCGCCGATGGTCGGCGGCGTTCCGCGCGCCGGCGGCCTGCCGCTCTCCTATCCGACCGATCCGCAGGCCGAGGTGCTTGTATTTGGCATAATCCCTCCCGAATATATTGAGGCGGTTTATTTTAACAGCTATACAACCATGCGCAAATTCTCCGACCTGTCCCACACGGTCAACATGAGGGTAAACACCGGCTTCTTTTATCCGCGCGCAGACTACAGGCGTTGGCAGAATACCGCGGCAGCGAGGTGACAGTATATGGCTCGGAGACCCGTTTTCCTTCCAAGCGATCAACCGCCGTATTATCGCGCGGTTCCGGTCGACTTTACTTTCTACAGCGGCTTTGCGGATAGCCAAAAGCGAAAGTCCGTCCACAGCCTCCAGCATGCGTTCCTCGCGCAGTATCCCGATGAGCGGGTACTTGAGATCTCCAGCGCTTCCGAGGAAACGCTCGGCACGTCGCTAAGCGCCTTTCTGCTCAGTATTGAGCTCACAGACGGGCGGACTTGTTCCGTGGAGTCTATTTTTCAGAGCAGCAAGGTCTTTGAGCGCGGCGGGCCGTACCACGACCTGCTGAACAAAAGCTCACGGGAGGCAAAAAAAGACCCGCGGTTAAAAAACAGCGGGCGCTTGATCGCTTTCAACGCCTTGGGACAATCGTTCCCGTTGACGCCAACAAATTATTTTTATAATTGGCTCTATATCAACGTTGTGCACTGTCATTCAGAATTGGCTGACGCGCTGATGGCGTACAGCGCCTTTACGGATATTGCCTTTAATCCTCTCCGCTCTGTGAATTGTCAGGCGTGCGCCGCCGCGACCTATGTCGCGCTGCGGCGCGGCGGCCTTTTGAAAAAAGCGTTGACCGGCTCTAAGGAGTTTTTGCGCATTGTGTACGGGGAACAGCTCGTAGAAGGCAAGCCTCAAGCGCAGTTGGACATGTGGGGCGAATGATACAAGAGTATAAACAGGAGGCCCGAGTGTTGACACTCGGGCCTCCTGTTTATGTTCTTTACCAATAGTAGATAATACCGTCGCTGTTAAACACAGCGGTTCTGGAATACTCGGTCACTGCTTCCACCTTGATTCCGCTGGCGTTATAGACATTAATCGTCGCCGCAAGACAATAGGCGCCATAGGACAGGCCGTCATAGCTTTCGTCGATATAGACCGTTCCTGTACCGGAGTTGGTCCACTTCACAGTGGCGGGAACATCCCAGGAACCGCCGCTCATCTTCAAAAGCTCCAAGGTAAGCGTGTAGTGATAGTTGCGGTTCGGAACATACACTTCCGCGTAATCGGTGCTGCTGCCGTCCGTGTACATGCTAAAATCCATAACAATGGAATCAATATACGAATACGGCGCCGGATCGACCGGGTCGTCCACAGGGATATCAGGCTCGGGCGGTGTGGCAAACGTCATTGCGGGGGAAACAATCCCTACCAGCAGTGCCAGGCATAGCGCGAGCGCGAGTTTTCTCTTTTTCATAAATTACCTCCAAAAAATTATGTAGAGCTTATGCTCATTAGAGGTAACTCCTAGCATTAGATTCTGCAACAAAAAAACTTACTGTACAAATTTAATCTGCTCCGCGTAAGACAACGTCATTTCTGCATCAATCTGTTTTGTACGCAATTCAATTATTTTTTCTTGTTCATCGTCATACCAAGATATGATGATGAACTCATTTTTCTTATATAGCTTGCCCTTTTTCCCCTGTATTTCCACTTCGGTAGCCTCATCCATATCCTCACTGTCAAGAAACAAATCGCTTGCCGCCGCAATCCGTATAAAAATGGATGTTCCGTCTTCGTGCGCATATTC
>JAFTGG010000267.1 GCA_017458025.1 Oscillospiraceae bacterium
CGCCGACCATGCCGCCGATCAGCGCCGCGACCAGCGCCAGCGCGACGATTTTGGCGCCGCTGCGCCGTTTCTTCTTCGGCGCCTCGACGACGGGATCGTCGGCGAAGTTGCGGGTGTTGTACACCGGCTCGACGACGTTGCTGTCGCCCTTGCGGTAGCTGTAGTGGTACAGATTGTTTTCGTCCTCGTAATACATGGTTGGATTCCTCCTTGTATGGATACCGCCGCGCGGCGGTTTTGCTTTGCTCTTGCGATGCTTCGTATGATAGTACGCGATTGTGTCCAAATTGTGAAGTTCGGTTATCTTTTTTTTGAACATTTTATTTTGAGATTTTGAACTTGCGCTTTGTACCGCCAGCCATTAGAATAAGGAAAGAGGGGACGTTTATGCTGCGTATCGACAACATCAAAACCGAGCCGGGCGCGTCGAAAGACGCGCTGCGGAAGCGCGCCGCCGCGATTTTGCGCGTCAACGAGGGCGAATTGGACGACTTTCGCGTCCTGCGCCGCAGCATCGACGCGCGCGACGGCGTTTGCTTCGTGTGGTCGGTCGCGGCGAGCGTCAAAAACGAAACGGCGGCGCTGAAGCGGTGCAAAAGCCGCAACGTTTCGCGCTGCGCGCCGTCGGTCTATGCGCTGCCCGAGCCTGTCGCCGCGCCGGAAACGCGTCCGGTCGTCGTCGGCGCGGGACCCGCGGGGCTGTTTTGCGCGCTGGTGCTCGCGAAATGCGGCGCGAAGCCGATTTTGCTCGAACGCGGCAAGCGCGTCGAGGAGCGCAGGCGCGACGTGGAGGCATTCTGGCGCGGCGGCGCGCTCGACGCGCAGTCCAACGTCCAATTCGGCGAGGGCGGCGCGGGCGCGTTTTCGGACGGCAAGCTCAACACCGGCACCAAGGACCCGCGCCACGGCTGGATCTTGGAGCGCTTCGTCGAATACGGCGCGCCGGAGGATATTTTGATCGACGCGAAGCCCCACGTCGGCACGGACAAGCTCTACGTCGTGCTGCAAAATCTGCGGCGGGAGCTGCTGTCGCTCGGCGCGGACGTGCGGTTCGGGCACCGGCTCGCCGGCATCGAGACCGACGGCGGCGCGGTGTCCGCGCTGCGCGTCGCAAGCCCGACAGGGGAATATGCTTTACAGGCGCGACAGGTTGCGCTCGCGCTCGGCCACAGCGCGCGGGACACATTCGAGCTGCTCCACGCGCTGGGCGTGCCGATGGCGCCGAAGCCGTTTGCCGTCGGCGTGCGCATCGAGCACAAGCAGAGCGCCATCGACGCGGCACAGTATAAGGAGGCGGCGGGGAACCCCGCGCTGCCGCCCGCGTCGTACAAGCTGGCGTATCACACAAAAGGCGGGCGCGGCGTGTTCTCGTTCTGCGTCTGCCCCGGCGGGCAGGTGGTGGCGGGCGCGTCCGAGGACGGGCGCGTTGTCACCAACGGCATGAGCGAGTTTGCCCGCGACAGGGAAAATATCAACGGCGGGCTGCTCGTGTCCGTCGCGCCGGAGGATTTCGGCGGCGCAGAAAACGATCCGCTCGCGGGCGTCACGTTCCAGCGGCGCCTTGAGGAAGCGGCATACCGCGCGGGCGGCGGAGGTTACGCCGCGCCCGCGCAGCTGGTCGGCGACTTTCTCGCGGGAAAAGCGTCGAGCGGCGCGGGCGGCGTCAGCCCAAGCTATCGGCCGTCTGTCAAGTGGGGAGACTTGCGGGAATGTCTGCCCGGCTTCGTCTGCGACGCGCTCGCCGAGGCGCTGCCGGAGCTGGACAAAAAGCTCCGCGGCTATGCCGCGTCCGACGCGGTGCTGACGGCGGTGGAGTCCCGCTCGTCCTCGCCCGTGCGCATCGTGCGCGACGAGGCGTACCAATCCGCGCTGCGCGGGCTGTACCCCTGCGGCGAGGGCGCGGGCTACGCCGGCGGCATCATGAGCGCCGCTGCGGACGGCATGTGCGTTGCCGAGGCGATTTTACGATATCCGCTTCGCTGAAATCGCAAAATCATGGATCGCCGCTTCGCCCGCCGCTGACGCGGCAGCCGCGAAATATGGCTGAACTGCCCCCGTACGCAGGGGCAGTTGATCGAACAATCTGATAACAAAGTATAATATATCGGGAGGTATATTACAATGAGTAAACAAATCGGCGTCATCATCGACTATTTGACCGACGATTACCGGCGGCAGATCGACGACGCCGCGGCAAAGCACGGCTATGCGGTGCGCTATTATCCTGACAGCAAGTCGGCGGTAGGCAACGCGGACGACTGCGAAATTCTGTTCGGGCATTGCTCGCAGAAGGTCATCGCCTCGGCGAAGCGCCTCAAATGGTTTTGCTGCTGCTGGGCGGGCGTGGACCGCTTTTGTAAGGACGGGCTGTTCCAAAACCCCGACTGTATCCTTTCCAACTCGTCGGGCTCATACGGCGTGACGATTTCGGAGCATCTCGTCATGGTTTCGCTGATGCTGCTGCGGCGGCAGCCGGAGTACGCCGAGCTGATCCGCGGCGGCGGCTGGGACACGCTGCCGGGCAACATTCGCTCGCTCCACGGCTGCCGCATCACGGTGCTCGGCGCCGGCGACATCGGCACCGAGTTCGCGCGCCGC
>JAFTGG010000268.1 GCA_017458025.1 Oscillospiraceae bacterium
GCTGACGCGCCCTTTAAATCGTCGACAAAGGCAAAAGCCTTTGCCGACGAAAAGGCTTCGCTCCGCGCAATGAGTTTTTTCTGACGCACATGTCGTCAGAAAAAACGATTAAAGCTCTTTCGCGCCTTCGGGCGCGAAACTCTGCGAGGCTTTTGTCTACAGTCTGAAGGGCGCGTCGCTGACGCGCCCTCCTTTTCGTTCATTGATCGACCCGCTCACGGAACATTTCCTCGTACAATTCCCGCGCCAGCGCCTGCTCCGCCTGCGCGCGGAGCGCCGCGTGATAGATTTTCGGCGTTCCTAAGTCTGTTTTTGCAGCGTTTGCGGTTTCTCGTGCAGAAGTTTCAAACTCACCGCAAAACTCATCATAAACCGCTCTTTCGTCTCGTTCTTTAATTGATTGCTGAATCAGATTTTTTATTAGGTCTATCGGCAGACTGGCTTTCAGCACACAAATCATGATGAGATGCGCCAGATGCACGCGGGTATATTTCTTCTTCACCGGAGGCGGCATCACGCCGAGCTTGACATAGTTGTTCACCATCGACGCCGTGAGCCCCTTGCGGTCAAAACCGGGGCAGCTTCCCAGATAGCGCTCCATCAGCGACAGCACCTGATCCATATACAGCTCCAGATCGGGCAGCTCCTCCCACCGCGGCAGCCGCTGCTCCGCAATGCGCGCGCAGAGGTTCGCCAAAGCGTCCTGACTGATCTCGCCCACGCGGCCTCACCTTCCTTTCGCACCTACCATAACAAATCTGATACAAAAAAACAACACTTTTTTACGGCCGCCCTCTTGACAGGGATTTTAATATGCTTTAATATGGTATCAAATACCATATTATCTAAAGCGGGTGAACGCATGAACGTGACCGTATACGGCGACTCGATCCTGAAGGGCGTGCTGTACGAAAACGGGCGGTACGTCGTCGAGCGGGCTTGGGAGGACAAGCTCATCGACCGCTTCGGCCTGCGCGTCACCAACCGCTCCCGCTTCGGCGGCACGCTGCCCAAGGCCATGACGCGCATCGAACGCGACGCGGAAGCGCCCGCCGCGGGCGAATACGCGCTGCTGGAGTTCGGCGGCAACGACTGCGACTACGACTGGCCGGCGATTGCCGCCGCGCCCGAGGCGGCGCACGAGTGCAAAACGCCGCCGGAGCGCTTCATGGACTGTTACCGCCGCGCGATCCGCCTGCTGCGCGGCAGCGGGCGGACGCCGGTGCTCGCGACGCTCCCGCCCGTCAACGCCGAGCTGTATCTCCGCTTCCTCTGCCGCGACGGGCTCAGCCGCGAGAATATCGTCCGCTGGCTCGGCGACGTGCAGCGCATCTATCGCTGGCAGGAGAACTACTCGCAGATGGCCCTGCAGCTCGCCCGCGAGGAGGGCGCGCCGCTCATCGACCTGCGCCGCCCGTTTTTGCAGGATACGCGCCCGTTCGCGGCGCTGCTCTGCGCCGACGGCGTCCACCCGTCGCGTCTCGGGCAGGACCTGCTGTATGAGGCGTTCTGCGCCGCGATCCCCTGAGTGCGGTTTTCCCCTCTTTTAGATCGCGCCCTTCGATTTTTTCGATTGGGCGCGATCTTTTTCTCGCGCGCCTTGACATTCTCCCAAAAGCGGACTAAGATGCCTTTGTTCCCATGACAGTTATTCATACAAGAGGAATCCTATGGAAAGCAAAAAATTAGAGGCGCTGTTGATGGCGGCGGACCTCGGCAGCTTTACCAAGGCGGCGGAGGTGCTGGGCTACACGCAGTCGGGTCTGACGCACATGATGAACTCGCTGGAGCGCGAGATCGGCTTTCAGTTGCTCGACCGGGGGCGGCACGGCGTCCGCTTGACCGAGGAAGGCGAAAAGCTCGCGCCGCTGATGCGCGAATTTCTGCGCGCGGGCGCGGAGCTGGACGACACGGTGGCGCAGTTGTCCGCCTCGCGCAGCGAAACGATCCACGCCGCCGCGTACGCGAGCCTCGCGATGCACTGGCTGCCCGCCATCATTCAGGAGTTCCGCGCGGAGAACCCGACGGTCGACGTCGATATCCGCATGGCGGACCACGTCGACGCGCCGTACAAGCTGCTTTCGCAGGGCAAGATGGACGTCATCTTCGTCAGCCGGCAGGAGCCCGGGCCCTATGATTGGGTACACCTCAAGGACGACGCCATGTACGCCGTGCTGCCGCTGGACTACCCGACCGAGGGCAGGACGGCGTTCTCGCTGCACGGCTTTGACGGCAAGGACTTTCTGATGCCCGCGCAGGGCTTTGACAAGGATATTCTGCGCATTTTCGACCGCGAGGGCGTCCACGCCAATATCCAGCCGACGGTCGTGGACGACGCGACGGTGGTGAACATGGTGAGCCACGGCCTCGGCATCAGCATGATGACGGAGCTGACGCTCAAGGGCCGTACCGACCATGTGCTGACGCTGCCGGTGGAGCCCGCCGCGTCCCGCGAGCTGGGCGTCGCGGTGCGTTCGCTGCACGACGCGCCGGAAAACCTCAAAAAATTCATCGCCTGCACGCAGCGCATCGTGCGCGAGCTGTCGCAATAAGGAGAAACGTATGCTGACATTCAAACCCGTGACCCGGCGCGATCTGACGCGCCTGCGCCGCTATTACGAGCACTGCGATTACCGCCTGTGCGAATACTCGGCGCTTGTCAAGCTGATGTGGCGCGAGCACCTGCATTCCGCGTGGGCGGAGGAGGCGGGGTGCCTTCTCATCTGCAACTGCATCGACGGCAAGCTCTGCTTCGACTACCCCGTGCCGGGGCCGGAGGGCGACGAGGACGCCGCGCTCGCCGCCATCGAGACGCTGTGCATGGAAAAGGGCCTGCCGCTCGAAATCTCCGTTGTACCGGCGCACAAGGCGCCGAAGCTGCTCGCGCGCTATCCGCGCTTCCGGCTGACCAATATCCGCTCGTGGCGGGATTACCTCTACGAGGCGGAGTCGCTGCGCGATTTTCCCGGCCGGCACTATTCCGGCCAGCGCAACCACGTCAACAAGTTCCGCAAGCTCTATCCCGACGCGGCGTTTCGCCCGCTCGGCAAGGACGACGCGGCGCTCATCGAGCAGTTCTGGCGCGACTATGACGAGGTCTTTGCCAAAGACTCCATGAAGGCGCGGCGCGACCTGCGCCTCTCGAAGCAGATGCTCAAGCTCGTCGACCGCCCGTACTTTCTCGCCGGCGGCATGGAGCTGGACGGAAAGCTGCTCTCCGTCGCGCTCGCGGAGCGCTGCGGCGACACGCTGCACGTCCACATCGAAAAGGCGCTCTACGGCTACGAGGGCGTGTATCCGGCGACCGTGCAGGAGTTCGCGCGCTGCTACGCCGCAGACGGCGTGCGCTGGATCAACCGCGAGGACGACGCCGACGACAAGGGGCTTCGCACCTCGAAGCTTCAATATCTCCCCTCGGAGCTGGCGGAGAAATACTGCTTCGACGTGGAAAACGAGCTCTACGCGCTGGACGAAATCCCGACGCTGACCACCGAGCGCCTGACGCTCTCGGCGCTTACCGAGGCGGACAAGGCCGTTTACAACAAGCTCTGCCTCGACGACGAGCGCAACAAGTATTGGGGCTACGACTACCGCGAGGATTGGAACGGCGAGCCGTTCGAGGACTACTTCCTGAACGTCGCGCGCGAGGACTTTGCCCGCCACGCCGCGGTCAACTTCGCCGTGCGGCTGCGCGGCAAGTGCGTCGGCGAGGCTGTGCTTTACCGCTTCGACGGGCGCGGCGGCGCGGAGCTCGGCTGCCGCATCGCGCCGGAGTACGCCGGAAACGGCTACGGCACGGAGGCGTTCGCCGCGGTCGCAAATTGGGGGCTGTACGAGCTCCAGCTCGCACGCGTCGTCGCCAAGTGCTATAAGCAGAACGACGCGTCGCAGCGCATGCTGTCGTCCTGCATGCGCCGCTCCGGCGAGGACGAAACGTTCTACTATTTCAATAAGGAAGTCTGACGCAAAATGACGGTTCTCTCTTTCTGCTTTGACGCCGCGATCGTCGTGCTGGGCGCGACCGGCGCGGCGCTGAGCTTCCGCGCCGAGGGTTGGACGGCGTTTCAGTACTACACGCTCGACAGCAACCTGCTTCTGCTGCTCGCCTGCGCCGTGCAGGCATGGTACGAGGCGTGTATCCTGCGCGGCAAGCGGTTCTATGTGCCGAGCTGGGCGCGTGTGCTCAAATACTTCGCGGTCTGCGCCGTGATGGTCACGCTGTTCGTCGTGCTGCTAATCCTCGTGCCGATGGCGGGCGGGCTGCCCGCGCTGCCGACCGCGATGCTGTCCGGGGCGATGCTCTATCACCACCTGCTCTGTCCTGTGCTCGGCGTACTCTCGTTCGCCCTGCTCGACCGCGTGAGCCTGCCGGACAGGCGCGTTACGCTCTGGGCGGTCGCGCCGACGCTGCTGTACGCGTTCGTCACGATCGTGTTGAACGCCGCGCGGCTGCTGCGCGGCCCGTATCCGTTTCTCTACGTCTATGAGCAGCCGCTGTATATGAGCGTCGTCTGGTGTGCCGTGATCTGCGGCCTTGCGTGGGTGCTGGCGTTCCTCGTGTGGCGGCTCGCGCTGCGTCTCAGCGAGCCGCGGGAGCGCGGCTTCGCCCTCCCCGAAGCCGAGGCGTGGACGGCGGACGGGTACATCAAGAACCAGGACGCGCTGTCCGCCTACGTCTACCGCACCATTCCCGCGAGCGACAACTCCTGCGGCCCCGTCGCGGCGTTCGACCTGCGGAGGCGCGCGGGGCAGGACGCCAAATTCGCGGACGTGCTCGCCGAGATGGACGGCATGCATCTGCTGCGCGTCCCCGGCCCGACATTCCTGTACGTCATGCGCCGGTATCTGCGCAAGTACCTGCCCGGCTGGCGCGAGGTACGCGGGCAGGACGCCGCCGTCGCCGCCGCGGAGGAAAGCCGCATGGGCGTCTTCCGCTACCACGAGCAGAAGGTGCCGCACTTCGTGCCGTACTTCCGCGCGGAAAACAACAAGTTCCGCTTTTTTAACGTCAGCGACGGCCAAGAGGACGTGACTCTCACGATGGCGGAGTTTGCAAAAGGCCACTTTTCCGGCGGCAGCGTCAAGCTCATCTATTGGGAATGATCGCGAGCGTCCCATTTGCCGCCATTTCCGCAGCGCTTATACTAGGCCTTGTTTGAAAAATGCCGGCATACCCAAACGGCGGGTCTTTTTCCGCCATACTGCGGCAATTTTTCTTGCAATACACAGAGTATTGCCGCGTCAAATTGGCCTTGTCCGGCAAAAAAAATCCCTCGCCGTTGGTCGCGTTGCCCATTTTTCAAACAAGGCCTAAAATCATTTAAAAGGATTCCGTTTATGATATCTTTTTGTAGCGCCGAAGGCGCGTATGCGTTCGCATGAGGCGTCGGCTGCGCCAGCATCTATCGGGTA
>JAFTGG010000035.1 GCA_017458025.1 Oscillospiraceae bacterium
CGGCCTTCTTCGCGGCCTCCTCGCGCTCGCGCTCTTCCCTGCTCTTGCGCTGCTCGGGCTGGAACGCCGGCTTCTTTTCGGGCTTCGGCTCCGGCTTGCCGTCGTCGTAGCTGACGCGCACGGTGGCGGGCGTCGCGCCGATGCCGAGGAAGCCGGATTTCGCGCGTTCGAGAATCTCCACGGAGACCTCGTCGCGGTCCATCGACAGTTGGATGAGCGCCTTTTCGATGGCCTCCTCCTCGGTCTTGGCCGATACGTCGATATATTGAGTCATAGTTCTGTTATCCTTCCTTATTCACCGTAGTGCTCCGGATCGTACGCCCGTCCGCGGGCATAGGGACGGTCGCCGATGCGGCCTGCCTCGCTGGTGGACGAGCCTTTTTTCTCGGACTTCTTTTCCGTCTGCTTCTTCTGGGGCTGCTTGTTCTTGCCGCGGTTGTTCGCTTGCTCCTGGAACTGCCGCTGCTGCTCGCGTGCCGCCATCATCTTGGCGACGCGCTCCTCGCGCTTCTTACGCTCCTTCTCGGTCTCCTCCTGCTCCATACGCGTAGAGAAATACTTGTTGAGGAACACGTCCTGCACGATCTGGAACACGCTGTTCGCGATCCAATACACGCCGAGCGCCGCCGGCAGCGTAAAGCCGATCCACAGCGACATCAGCGGCATCATATACATCATGGAGCGCGTCTGGCGCGCCGCCACGTCGTCGCTCTTCTGGCCGTTGCCCGTCATTGCGACCTTGGACTGGAAGAAGCTCAGCGCCGCGGAGACGATGGGGATCAGCACGAGGCCGAACGTCGCCCAGCCGCCGCTGAATACCTGCTTCCAGACCGTCTGCGGCATAACCGTCAGATCGAGGCCGAGGAAGCTGTAATCCATGCGGAACAGGCCGCCGACGCCGGAAAAGCTTGCAAAATGATCGTTGATAAACTGCGCGAGCTGGATCTCCTCATAGAACGCCGCGCGTCCGCCCGCCTGTTCGGCGACGTAGCCGAGGCCGGACGCGATCTCGCGCACCCGCTCGATCGTCTCGCTCGAGAGCAGCATGAAGCGGCTGAGCGGCTGGCGGATGATGGAATACAGCGCGATGATGATGGGGAACGGCAGCAGCGACCAAAGGCAGCCGCTCATCGGGTTGATGCCCTCCTGCGCGTACAGGAGCTGCAGCTCCTCGTTCATCTTCTGCTGGTTGTTCGCGTACTTTTCCTGGATTTCCCGCATTTTGGGCTGGAATTGGTTCATGCGGATCATGCTCTTCTTGCTCTTGAGCTGGAAGGGCAGCAAGACCAGCTTGACGACCAGCGTGAACAGGATCAGCGCCCAGCCGTAGGACCCCGTCAGGTTATAGAACAGGCGCAGGATCCACGCGAACGGGATACAAATGTAGTAGCCTAATGTTGAAAACATATTGTTTTCCTCCAAATGATATTGGAAAACTGCCGATAAGCGGATTTCCTGTCTGCCGGGGCCGGACCGCGCGGGCATACTTGCGGTATGTCGAGCAATCCGCGGCGCCGGCCGGCGGAAAATCCGCCGTCAGGGAACCGGATCGTAGATTTTGTCTCCGCGATAAAACGGGTGGCAATGCGAGAGCCTCCTCGCCGCCAGAAACCCGCCCTTGACCGCGCCGTACTTTTCGACGGCCTCGAGGGCGTATTCCGAGCAGCTCGGGATAAAGCGGCAGCAGGGCGCGCGCAGCGGCGAGACGTTTTTTTGATAGAAGCGGATCCCCGCCATCACCGCGCGCTTCATGGCGCCGTCTCCCAAAGCCCCAGCTTTTCGCAGCTTTTGCGGTACGCCTGTTCAAGCTCGCGGTACGGCGCCGTGACGGCGCGCGTGCGCGCGACGAGTACGATGTCGTAGCCCTGCTTCAGCTCCGGCTGCGAGAGCCGGTAGATCTCGCGCAGGCGGCGGCGCACGCGGTTGCGCACGACCGCCTTGCCGAGCTTCGTGCTCACCGTGACGCCGAGGCGGTTGCGCCCGCGGCGGTTCGGCCGCGCGTAGACGACGAGAAACGGAGAAACGCCGGACTTTCCCTTGTTATAGACCCGGCGGAACTCATAATTCATTTTCAGCGTCGTCGCTCGCTTCATCGCATAAGCCTCTGAACAAGCCTCTAAGGGACGGCGCGAAAGAGTTTTTCTGCGTCCGTCCCTAAAATCACACAATCATGGTTCCCTGTTTGCGTCCGAAACCCGAATAATCAATGGGTCAGACGGGCGCGGCCTCTGGCGCGGCGGCGGGCGAGGACCTTGCGGCCGTTCGCGGTCTTCATGCGCTTGCGGAAGCCATGCTCCTTGGAGCGCTGCAGCTTTTTGGGCTGATAGGTGCGTTTGGTTGCCATGTCGTATTCCTCCTTCTTTCATAATACCGGCGGCTGTCGCCGCGCTTACTCGACACGGGCGCCGGAGCGCCCATGCAGTAATCCTATGACGCGCCGAAAATAAGGCGCAGGCGATATTATATAGGCTTCCGCGTTTTCTGTCAACCAAAATTTCGCGTCTTTTTTGCCGCGGAATTGTCGATACTTTATATTTAGAATATGTAGAAAACCGTTGCAATCGCCTCCCTTTTCTGCTATACTTATTAAGTTATAAGTATAAGATCAGGAAAAGTGGGTGACCGATTTGAATTCCGTATCCGACGTATGGGAGCTCGTGCTCTCCAAGCTGCGCGAAAAGCTTTCAGAAACCAGCATCAACACCTGGTTCGACGAAGTGACGCACGTCGATCTTCAGGAAAAAACGTTTATCATCGTCTGTCCGAACGAATTTAAACGCAATATGATCGAGCAGATGTTCACCACGCGGATTCAGGAGGTTCTGAAGGACCTGTTTTCCGCCGACTTTACGCTGAAGGTCGTCGGCGGTGAGGAGGACGACACCGCGAATTCAAAGCCCGTCTCCCTTTTTGAGCGCGACGATTTCACGTTTGACACCTTTGTCGTCGGCGAGTCGAATAAGCTCGCCTACGCCGCGGCGCAGGCGGTGGCGGACGGCGCGAGCGCGCACTATAACCCGCTGTTCATCTACGGCGACTCCGGCCTCGGCAAGACGCACCTGATCTACGCGATCCAACACCAATTTCAAAAGCGCCTGCCCAAAGCAAGGATCGTTTACATCAAGGGGGACGATTTCCTCAACGAGTTTATCTTTCTCGTGCGCCAGGGCCGCGGCGACGAGTTCCGCGCCAAGTATCGCGACGCCGACCTGCTGCTTGTGGACGACGTGCAGTTCGTCGCGGGCAAGGAGCAATCGCAAAACGAGTTCTTTCACACGTTCAACACGCTCTATGAAAACGGCCGCCAGATCGTGCTGACGTCCGATCGCCTCCCCTCCGAGATGACGCTGCTCGACGACCGCCTGCGCACCCGCTTTGAGTGGGGCCTGACCGTCGACGTACAGGCGCCGGATTACGAGACGCGCGTCGCGATCGTCAAAAACAAAGCGGTCCAGCGCGGCTTCGTCATCGACGACAAGAGCGCCGATTACATCGCGAAAAACGTCACGACCAACGTCCGCCGGCTGGAGGGCGTCGTCAACATGATCAAGGCGCACCGCGAGCTCAACAAGGAAAAAATGAGCGACGAGGAGATCGAGTCGGTCGTCAAGGATGCCGTGCAGAAAAACAACGAGTCGATCCCGACGCCCGACGTCATCATCAACGAAGTCTCCCGCTTTTTCGGCTACGAGGAGGCGATCCTTCGCGGGCCGAGCCGCAGCCGCCAGATCGTCGGCGCGCGCAACATCGCAATGTACCTCATTCGCAACATTACGGGACTCTCCACCATCGAGATCGGCAAAATTTTTGACCGTGACCACACCACCGCGCTTCACTCGCTCGACCAGGTCACGGAAAAGCTGGAAACGGATCCTAACTATTCCAAGACCATCAAAGACATCACGCTGAACATCAACAGCCGGCGCTGAAGACAAAAACGTTTCCCGTCGCGTATGTCGTCTTTCCGACGCGCTTTTTGCCGGAAGAACAGTCAATCGCTCTGCCGCCCGCGGGCGCCGCTTTTCCCCATAATTAACACTTTCCCTTTTTTAAACATTGTGGAAATCCATTTCCCGACGGAAAAGCGTGGAAAACCCCCTCTTTTATCCACCGGCTATTAAAAACATATTTTCCGCGCCGTTTCGCGATTTCTCTCAGTTTTCCACAATTTCCCGTCCCTCTACTACGACTGCTAAAAATATATATTTATCTTTTCTTTCAGAAAGGAAGACCGTCATGAAATTCTCCTGTGAAAAGCTCGTTTTGCAAAACGCCATCAACACCGCGGCGCGCGCCGTCGCCACCAAGAGCTCCATTCCCGCGCTGGAGGGGCTGCTGCTGGACTGCCGGAGCGGCGAATTGGTCGTCACGGGCTATAACATGCAGCTCGGTATTCGCACGCGCTTTGCCTGCGACACGGAGCAGGAGGGGCAGTTGGTGCTCAACGCGCGGCTGTTCGGCGACATCGTGCGCCGTATGCCGGACGATACGGTGACGCTGATTTCCGATGAAAAGCTGATGGTCAAGGTGCACTGCGGCGACGCCGATTTCGATATCATCGGTCTGCCCGCCGCCGATTTTCCGGAGCTGCCGGAGGTCGAGGAGAAGAATGTCGTTTCCCTGCCGGAAAAGACGCTCGGCGCGATGATCCGCGAGACCTGCTTCGCGGTTTCCACCAATGAGGCGCGGCCCGTGCATATGGGTTCGCTGTTCGAGGTCGGCGCGGACGAGCTGACGGTCGTCTCCGTCGACGGCTTTCGTCTCGCGCTGCGCCGTGAAAAGCTGGAGCAGGCGCCGAGCGGAGTGTTCTCGTTTGTCGCGCCCGGCACGGCGCTCGGCGAGGTGGAGAAGGTGTGCGAGGATATCGACGAGCCGGTGAAAATCACGCTCGGCGACCGCCATATTCTATTTGAGGTGGGAGAGACGGAGCTCATCTGCCGCCGGCTGGAGGGCGAATTTTTGGATTACAAGAACGCGATCCCGCGCAAAAACCCCATCAAGCTCGTCGTCGACACCAGGTCGATGATGGAGAGCCTCGACCGCGTCAGCGTCGTCATCAGCGAGAAGCTGAAAAGCCCCGTGCGCTGCGTGTTTTCACAGGATAAGGTGACGTTCACCGCCAAGACCGCGAGCGGCGATGCGAAGGACGTCTGCAAGGTGTCCGGCGACGGGCGGGAGCTGGAGATCGGCTTCAATAACCGCTATCTGGCGGAGGCGCTGCGCTACGCGCCCGCCGACATGGTGCAGTTGGAGCTCAATTCCGGCATTTCCCCCGCCATCGTCGTGCCGGTGGACGGCGGCGAAAGCTTCCTTTATATGGTGCTGCCGGTGCGGTTAAAAGCCTGATTACATATGAAAATCATCGAAATCACAACCGAATTTATCAAACTGCAGGACCTGCTCAAGCTTGCGTCGCTGGTCTCCACCGGCGGCGAGGCGAAGATCGCCGTCGTAGACGGTCAAGTGACGGTCAACGGCGAGGTCTGCGAGCAGCGCGGCAAAAAAATACGCCCGGGCGATATAGTCGCCTATCGGGGGCGCGAGCTGACGGTAACGTATGCGGATCAATAGCCTGACGCTTCAAAATTTCCGCAACTATACGGAGCAGACCATTGCTTTCGCGCCGGACAGCAACGTCATCGTCGGCGAGAACGCGCAGGGCAAGACGAACCTGCTCGAAGCGGTCGTCTACCTCTCCTGCGCGCGCTCGGGCCGCGCCCGCGCCGATAAGGAGCTGATCCGTTTCGGCGAGAGCGAAGCGCGGCTTCTCGGCGCGATCGACTCCCGCGGCCGCGAATTTGCCGTGGAGACACGGCTGTTTGCCGGAAAACGGCGCAAAATTACGATCAACCAAGTGCCCGCAAAGCGCGCAAGCGAGTTGACCGGCGTGCTGGGCACCGTCTTTTTCTGCCCTGAGGACCTGATGCTCATTCGCGAGGGCGCGTCCGCGCGGCGGCGGTTCATGGACCAGTCGCTGTGCCAGCTTCGCCCGCGCTATGCCGCGGCGCTTGCGGAGTACAACCGCGTGTATGAGCATAAGACGCGTATTCTGCGCGACAGCGAGGACTATCCCGCGCTGCGCGATACCTTGCCGGAGTTCAACACGCGCATGGCGATCTCGGGCGCGGTGCTGATTCACTATCGCGCGCGCTTTTGCGCCCGCCTCGCGGACTATGCCGCGACGGCGCACAGGGAATGCTCCGGCGGCAGGGAGGATCTGTCTCTGCGCTACGAAACGGTCAGGACCGTGACCGACCCGTTCGCGGAGCAGGGCGTGCTGATTGAGCAGCTTTTGGCGCATCAGCGGGACCATGAGCAGGCGGAGGCGGCGTCCCGCCTCTGTCTTTCCGGACCGCACAAGGACGACATCGCGGTCGACATTGGCGGCGAGCCGGCACGGCAGTATTCGTCGCAGGGGCAGACCCGCACGGCGGCGCTCTCGTTCAAGCTCGCCGAGCGCGATATTTATAAGGAAATCACCGGACAGGCGCCCGTGCTGCTGCTCGACGACGTGCTTTCGGAGCTCGACCCGAAGCGGCAGGAGTTCGTGCTCAACCGCATCTCAGGCGGGCAGGTGTTCATCACCTGCTGCGAGGAGGACCGTCTCGGCAGCCTGGTCGCGGGCAAGGTGCTGCACGTCGCGGGCGGGAGGGTCGAATAATGTATCTCCACATCGGCAACAACCAGATGCTGCCCGAGCGGCATATCATCGGGATCTTCGATCTGGAGATCACGTCCCAATCCAAAATCACAAGCGCGTTCTTAAAGAACGCGGAACGGGAAAGCGTCGTCATCGACGCGTGCGAGGACATTCCGAAGTCCTTTCTGGTCTGCGACCACCCGTATCACAAGCAGATCGTCTATTTATCGCAATTGAACAGCCGGACGCTCCAGGGCCGCGCTGAGGAACAGGAGAGAACAGTATGAACGATGAACAGAACATGGTAACCGCTGTTTCAGAGGAATATAACGCCTCGGAAATTCAGGTTTTGGAAGGACTCGAGGCGGTACGCAAGCGTCCGGGCATGTATATCGGCTCCACGTCGTCGAGCGGCCTGCACCACCTGGTGTACGAGATCGTCGACAACTCCATCGACGAGGCGCTGGCGGGATACTGCACGGAGATCGCCGTCACCATCAACGCGGACGGCACGATCACCGTGGTCGACAACGGCCGCGGCATTCCCGTGGACGTGCAGGCGCAGACCGGCCGTCCCGCGTTGGAGGTGGTCTTTACGGTGCTGCACGCCGGCGGCAAGTTCGGCGGCGGCGGCTACAAGGTCTCCGGCGGCCTGCACGGCGTCGGCGCGAGCGTGGTCAACGCGCTGAGCGAATGGCTCGAGGTGCAGGTGCATAAGGACGGCAAGATCTACGAGATGAAGTTCTCCCGCGGGCACATCACGCAGGAGATGAAAATCGTCGGCGAGACAGACTACAACGGCACGACCGTGACGTTCAAGCCCGACCCCGAGATGTTTGAGGACACGGAGTATTCCTACGACGTTCTGCACACCCGCATGCGCGAGGAGGCGTTCCTCAACGCCGGACTCAAGATCCGCACCGTCGATAAGCGCGAGGGGCGGGAGCAAGAGGACGAGATGTGCTACGAGGGCGGTATTCGCGAGTTCGTGACGTATCTCAACAAGTCCAAGGACGCGCTGCACGACAAGATCATCTACATGAGCGGCCTCAAGGGCGACAGCTTCGCGGAGATCGCGCTGCAGTACAACGACGGCTATCAGGAGAACATCATCTCCTTTGCCAACAACGTCCACACGCCGGAGGGCGGCATGCACGAGACCGGCTTTAAGGCGGCGCTCACCCGCGTGCTGAACAACTACGGCGTCAAAAACGGCGTCATCAAGGGCGACGACAAGGTCAGCGGCGAGGACTGCCGCGAGGGCTTGACCGCCGTCATCTCCGTCAAGCTGACGGACGCGCAGTTCGAGGGCCAGACCAAGGCGAAGCTCGGCAACAGCGAGATGCGCACCCTCGTCGACAACGTGGTCAGCGATAAGCTCGACCAATTCCTGGAGGAAAATCCCGCCGTCGCCCGCGCGATCCTCGACAAAGCGATGATGGCGAACCGCGCCCGCGAGGCGGCGCGCAAAGCGCGCGAATCCATTCGCCGCAAGAGCGCCCTCGGCGGCGCGGCGATGCCGGACAAGCTGCGCGACTGCAACGAAAACAACCCCGAACTCACCGAGATCTATATCGTCGAGGGCGATTCGGCGGGCGGCAGCGCCACGGACGGCCGCGACAGCCGCTTTCAGGCGATCCTGCCGCTCTGGGGCAAGATGCTGAACGTCGAAAAGGTCCGCGCGGACAAGATCTACGGCAACGACAAGCTTCAGCCGGTGATCGTCGCGCTCGGCGCGGGACTCGGCGACGATTTTGACCTCAATAAGCTCCGCTATCACAAGGTCATCATCATGGCGGACGCCGACGTGGACGGCAGCCATATCCGCACGCTGCTGCTGACGTTCTTTTTCCGCTATATGCAGCCGCTCATCAAGGAGGGCTACGTTTACGCCGCCGTCCCGCCGCTGTACAAGCTGACGCGCGGCAAGACCACCCGCGTCGCCTTCTCCGACGAGGAGCGCGATCAGGTGAGCGCGGAGCTGCGCGGCGACAACCCGAACGCGAAGGTCGATATCTCCCGCTTTAAGGGCCTCGGCGAGATGGACCCGCATGAGCTGTGGGAGACGACGATGGACCCCGAGAAGCGCACCTTAAAGCGCATCACGCTGGACGACGCGATCCGCGCCGACGAGACGTTCACCGTCCTCATGGGCGAGAAGGTCGAGCCGCGTAAGGAGTTCATCGAACAGCGCGCGAAGTACGCGGTCAACCTGGACTTCTGACGTCAGGGGGAGAAACGAGATGTTTTGCACAAAATGCGGCGCAAGCTTGCCCGCCGGCACGAACTTCTGCCCCCATTGCGGCACAAAGCTGAACCCGTATGCCGCCGCGCCGGCGAGAAGTGCGAAGGCCGCGCCGGTGCCCGAATGCTCGGAAAAGAACCAGCTTATGGTCCGCGTGCCGGGCAAGGGCGTCTATTTCATCGTCGGCGAGGAGAGGCTCTGCTTCTACGACGGCGATACCGAGGAGGTCGCGGCGCTGACGAAGTTCGACAGCACGGTGCGTCTCTGCGGCCTGGGCTACTACGGCGGAAAGCTCTACTATTGGCACGAGTGCCTGAACGAGCGCTCCAACCTCTACGGCATGCGCCTGTACGAGCGCGACGTGGACACCGGCGCGCAGCGCGTGGTGTGGGAGACCGACGAGGAGCTGTTCCGTAACTACCGGCTGGACGACCACCCCGCCAAGGCGCGCGCGATCCTGTACGACGGCGCGTACTACCTGCTCGACTATGAAGATCAGTCGCTGATGGAGATCTCGCTGCCGGACGGCGGGCAGGAGAACTACGAGCTGCCCGATATGCGGCAAAAGCTGCCGCTGTACGATTGGATGAAGCCCCGCGGCATCGTGGATATTCAAAGCGACGAGGAGAATTTCGGCGTACGGTACACCGGTCTGGACATCGTGGACGGCATGGTGTACCTGTCGCTCGACGGCCGCGAGGTCTGCACGCTCCGCTTCCCCATCGACGAGCCGGAGAAGGTCAACTACCTGCCGACGAACGGCTGCGCGTCCGTGCGGAACGACGCGACGGGCGGCATGCTCACGAGCGTCAGCAGCCGCGTGTTCAGTTGCCCGGGCTATGCGGCGGGCGGCGGCGAGATGTGCGTGTACGAGATCAAGGCGGACGGCAATCTGGTCAAGATGATCAGCAACCTGACCGGCGGCGTGAGCCTGAACAACAAGGGCGGCTATTGGTGGCGGCTCGGCAACACCGTTTACATCGGCGAGATCGCGCTGAACATCTATGAGCGCAAGTGGCATAAGCTCTCGCCGCTGCTGTTCGACCGCAAGGAGCACAGAGACAACGTGTTCGGCGAGGTGAAGGATTTCGTCCCCGGCCGGAACGGCGCGTATTTGCTGACCGGCACAGGCTTTTACTATGTTCCGGCGGATTGGGAGAGCAAGGTCAAGTCCGTCTCCGACATCGAGCAATTCCGCATCGCGAAGCTCAAAAGCCTGTAACGCGGCACCGTGAAAGAAAGGACCATCATTCATGGCACATAAGAATGTAGATTACGATCCCGAATCCCTGCGCTATCCGGAGCAGAAGATCGTTGACAGCGAGCTGGTCGCCGAAATGGAGACCTCTTATATCGAGTATGCGATGTCGGTCATTGTCGGGCGCGCGCTGCCCGACGTGCGCGACGGCCTGAAGCCCGTCCACCGCCGTATCCTCTATTCCATGCACGAGGACGGCCTGACGTTCGACAAGGCGTTCCGCAAGTCCGTCACCACCGTCGGCGACGTGCTCGGCCGCTACCATCCGCACGGCGACGCGTCCGTGTACGATGCGCTCGTGCGCCTCGCGCAGAGCTTCTCCATGCGCTATCCGCTCATCGACGGCCACGGCAACTTCGGTACCGTCGACGGCGACCCGCCCGCGGCTTACCGTTACACGGAGGCCCGCATGGCGAAGATGGCGAACGAGATGCTGCGCGACATCGAGAAGGAGACCGTCGATTGGGACCCCAACTTCGACGAGACGCGCAAGGAGCCCCGCGTGCTGCCCGCGCGCTTCCCGAATCTGCTGGTCAACGGTTCGAGCGGCATCGCGGTCGGCATGGCGACAAATATCCCGCCGCACAACCTCACCGAGGTCATCAACGCCTGCATCTGCGTGCTCGACAACCCCGAGGCGACGCTTTACGACCTCATGCAGCACGTCACCGGCCCCGATTTCCCGACCAAGGGCATCATCATGGGCCGCAGCGGTATTCGTGCCGCGTATGCCACAGGCAGAGGCAAGATCATTCTGCGTGCCCGAACGGAGTTTGAGGAGCTTCAGCATGACCGTACGCGCATCATCGTCACGGAGCTGCCGTATCAGGTCAATAAGCGCATGCTCATCAAGAACATGGCGGATCAGGTCAACGACAAGCGCCTTGAGGGCATCAGCAACATTACCGACCAGAGCGACCGCGGCGGTATGCGCATCGTCATCGACGTCAAGCGCGACGCGAACCCGCAGGTGGTGTTGAACCGCCTGTTCGCGCAGACGCAGATGCAGACGAGCTTCGCCATCAACATGCTGGCGCTGGTCGACAACCAGAAGCAGCCGAAGATCCTCTCGCTGCGCCATATCATCGACGAGTACCTGACGTTCCAGGAGGAGCTCATCGTGCGCCGCACGCGCTACGACTTGCGCAAGGCGCAGGAGCGCGCGCATATTCTGGAGGGCCTGCTCATCGCGCAGGACCACATCGACGAGGTCATCAAGACCATCCGCGAGAGCTACGACAACGCCAAGGAAAACCTGATGGAGCGCTTTTCGCTCTCCGACGCGCAGGCGCAGGCGATCTGCGACATGCGCCTGATCGCGCTGCAAGGGCTCAACCGCGAGAAGCTGCAGGGCGAGTACGACGAGCTGGAAAAGAAGATCGCGTACTACAACGAGCTGCTCGGCTCGGAGACGATGATCCGCCAGGTGCTCAAGGACGAGCTCATCGAGATCCGCGACAAATACGGCGACGCGCGCAAGACCGAGATCCAGGAGGTCGAGGACGAGATCGACATCGAGGACCTGATCGAGGAGGAGCAGTGCGTCTACACGCTGACGCACAACGGCTACATCAAGCGCACGAGCGCGGACGAGTACAGCGCGCAGCACCGCGGCGGCAAGGGCGTGCGCGGCATGACGACGCGCGAGGAGGACTACGTCGAGGCGGTGTTTACCGCGTCGACCCACGACTTTATCCTGTTTTTCACGAATAAAGGCCGCGTCCACCGCAAGAAGGGCTACCTCATTCCCGAGGCGGGCCGCGCCGCGAAGGGCACGAGCATCGTGAACGTGCTCCCGCTCGAGGAGGGCGAATATGTGACCGCCGGACTCTCGGTCAAGACGCTGGAGGACGACGACAAGTACCTGTTCTTCGTGACGAAGAACGGCACGGTCAAGCGCATCGTGCTGCGCTCGATCAACACGCGCATGAAGGCGGGCATCCGCGCGCTGACGCTCGACGAGGGCGACGAGCTGATCGAGGTGCGGCTGACCGACGGGCGGCAGAACATCATTCTCGCCACGCGCGACGGCATGAGCATCTGCTTTGACGAGAACGACGTGCGCGTGATGGGCCGCGACGCGGTGGGCGTGCGCGGTATCCGGCTGCGCGAGGGCGATTACGTCATCGGCGCGGCGCGCGCGCACGCGGGCAAGACCGTGCTCGGCGTCACCGAAAACGGCTACGGCAAGCGCACGGAGGTCGAGGAGTACCTGCGCGGCGACGAGCCGCAGAGCCGCGGCGGCAAGGGCCTCAAGGGCTATCAGATCACGGAGAAGACCGGCAAGCTGGTGGCGATCAAGGTCGTCGACGGCGACGAGGACGTGCTGCTGGTCAGCGACGACGGCACGATCATTCGCACGGCGGTGAGCGACATCAGCACCTACTCCCGCGCGACGCAGGGCGTGCGCATCATGCGCCTCGCGGACGGCGCGAAGGTCATCTCCATCGCGAGAGCCGAGAAAGAAGAAGCGGAGGCGGCGGAGGAAACGCCGGCGCAGTGATCCATGAGCCGCGCGGAAACGCCCCGCGCGGCTTCCTCAAACGCGAAAAGGAGGCGGCTTTATGCGCTTTGGACAGACCCATGTGTTAAAAACCGCGAAAGGCAAGCTCGCCGTCGGTCTGGCGCTGATCCTGTTCGGCGCCGCCGCCGTGCTCGCCGCGCCGACAACGCCGGACAAGCTGCTGTGCGGCGTGATCGCCGCCGCGGGGCTGGCGTTCGCCTGCGCGGGCGTCCGGCAGGACCGCGCGGAAAAACGCGGGCTTCGGAACAGCGATAAGGAAGCGAAAGGATAGCCATGTATGACGAACTGACGAAGGTCGACATCGAAAAGATGAAAGCGGAGCTGGAGGATCGCCGGCTCCATATCCGCCCGAGGATCATGGAGGACGTCAAGACCGCCCGCGCGTTCGGCGACCTCAGCGAGAACTACGAATACAAAGCCGCCAAGGAGGCGCAGCGGCGCAACGACAGCCGCATGCGCTATTTGGAGAAGATGATCGCGACGGCGAAGGTCATCGACACGGACGCCGCGACGGACGCCGTGGGGCTGTTCAGCAAGGTGACAATGTTCAACGAGAAGCTGGGACGCGAGCAGGTCATTCGCATTGTGACCACGATCCGTCAGGACGCGCTCAAGGGCCTGATTAGCAAGGAGTCGCCCGTCGCGAAGGCGCTTATGGGACACAGGGCGGGCGACCGCGTGGAGATCGCGGTCAGCCCCGAGATGAAATACACCGTCGAGATCCGCAGCGTCGAGCCCGGGGAGGACGACGCGAGCATCGAGATCAGCTCATATTGAGGAAAACCCCATGAAAACGGTAGATATTTACACCGACGGCGCGTGCAGCGGGAACCCGGGCCCGGGCGGCTGGGGCGCGGTGCTCAAATACGGCGCGCATGAAAGGGAGCTGTCCGGCGGCGCGGCGGAGACCACCAACAACCGCATGGAGCTCACCGGCGTCATCGAGGCGCTCAAGGCGCTCAAGGAGCCGTGCGCCGTCGAGCTGTGGTCGGATTCCAAATACGTCATCGACGCGCTCAGCAAGGGCTGGGTCTACGGCTGGCAGAAAAAGGGCTGGATCAAAAGCGACAAAAAGCCCGCGCTGAACGTAGACCTGTGGGAGGAGCTGTTGCCGCTGATCGCCAAGCACGACATACGCTACCATTGGGTCAAGGGCCACGCGGAGAACGAGTACAACAACCGCTGCGACGCGTTGGCGGTGGCGGAGAGCCGGAAGTACAAGTGACGGTGAATCGTATAAAAGCAAAGCGCGCGAAGCGCGCCGCGGCACACAGTAAGGGCCCCGCCATTTGGCGGGGCCCTTACTGTGTGTTGTGTGTATTTTAGGAGGGAGAAAATCACATCGGGGCGGCGCCCCTTTGCAAGTATTAAGATACCCTATAATTATGGCGGAATCTTGAATCGCTTGTAAACAAATTATGAACTTGCGGAATTATTGATAATAGTCCGTGCCGTCCTCGATCGCCATCGGCAGGCCGTTGTGGTACACCGGCAGCGTCTGGAACTTGAAGCGGCTGGCGCGGTGCTTCGCGTCGATCTGCTTCCGTATTTCGGGATCGCAGACGCCCTCGCGGATATATTCGTTCACCGCGTGGTAGGAGAAGCCGAGGTTGTCCTCGTCCGTGAGTCCGGTCAGGCCGTCGGACGGCGGCTTGACGAGGAACTTTTCCGGCAGGCCCAGCGCGCCGCCGATGGCGACGACCTCCTCGGTCGTGTACATGCCGATGGGCGAGAACGCGCCCGCGCTGTCGCCGTAGATGGTGCAGTAGCCGACCCAATCCTCGGAGAGGTTCGACGTATTGACGACGATGCCGCCCTCGACGCTCTGCGCGACGGCGTAGAGCGTGCACATGCGGATACGCGACGGCAGGTTGACCGTGGTCTGGCGCTGCGGCTCCAGCCCGCCGCGCTCCATCTCGTCCAGCACGCCGCGCACGGCGGCGTGGATATCCATGATGTAGTGCTTGATATGCAGGAACCCGACCAGCTCGCGGCTGTAGTCGATGTCCGGCTGCACGCCGTCCGGCATCAGCACGCCGACGACGTTCTCCGTGCCGTACGCCTCGCAGCACAGCGCCGCGATGACGGAGCTGTCCTTTCCCCCGGAAATACCGACGACCGCCGTTTTGCCGCGGCAGCTTCTCATCTGCGCGCGCATCCAGTCGAGCAGCCCCGGCAATTGTCGCTTTGCGTCGAACTCGTACATGATACCGCCTCCCTTTTCGCGTATTTTACATCATCCGGCGGGAAAAGACAATCCCGACGCGGCATTTTTGGGCGCCGCAACCGCCGGTTGCGGAATTGCAAGCCGCGCGGTATGGCTTTGCAACCGCCGCGCGGGTATGCTATACTCATCATAACACAGGAGGCTGCGTCATGAACCTATCTGAAAAAATCCTATACTGCCGCCGCAGGGCGGGGCTATCGCAGGAAGCGCTGGCGGAGCGGCTCGGCGTGTCGCGCCAGGCAGTCAGCAAATGGGAGACGGGCGACGCGACGCCCGAGCTCGATAAGCTGCGCGCGCTCGCGGAGACGTTCCGCGTCACCGCCGACTGGCTGCTCTCGGACGCGGAGCCGGACGCGCCCGCCCAACCGCGTCATGCGCCCGGGCCGGAC
>JAFTGG010000269.1 GCA_017458025.1 Oscillospiraceae bacterium
CGCCGATGATGAGCGGCTCGACCGGATCGGTACGCCGCGTCACAAGCGCCTGCAGCCCCACGACGATCTGCGCGGCAATGTAGAGCGCGTCGACGCCGAGCTGCGGCGTCGCGACGTGGGCGGAGCGGCCGCGCACGGGGATGGTGAAGCGGTCGACGCCCGCGTTGTTCGGCCCCGGCTTCAGCCCCACCGCGTCCGACGGCAGGTCTGGCGCCCAGTGCAGGCCAAAGACCCGCGTCACGCCGTCCAGCACGCCTTCGCCGATGAACTGCTCCGGCGTGCTGGCGCACTCCTCCGCCGGCTGGAACACAAGTCGGGCCTCGCCGCCGAATTTGTCGCGGTTCCGCGTCAGCAGCTTCGCCGCGCCGAGCAGTATCGCGGTATGCGCGTCGTGCCCGCAGGCGTGCATCACGCCGTCGTTTTGGGAGCGGTACGCGCAGTCGTTCCGCTCCTGAATCGGCAGCGCGTCGATGTCCGCGCGGAGCAGCGCCTTGCCGCCGCCCGCGCCCGCGCCGCGCACCGTCGCCCAGACGCCGGTTTCGCCGACGCGGCGATGCTCCGCGCCGAGCTTGTCAAGCTCCTCCTCGATGCGCGCCGCCGTGCGAAATTCCCGCAAGCCCAGCTCCGGGTGCATGTGAAAATCGCGCCGCAGCGCGGTCAGTTCATTCTGCAGGGCGAGCGCCTGCGCTTTGAGCGTTTCCATGAGAGCCCTCCGTCCGTTTTTTGCCATTATAGCAACTTCTCTCCCACATTTGCAAGAGCGTCGCGGCAATCTTTCATCTTCGGAAAAGAAAAGCTTGATATTATGGCAGGGTGTGGTAAAATATGATATTGTCAAGTTGTATGGACAGACCATATTTCAAAAAAGGAAGGTAACAACACTATGGCAAAGCTGGATCTTACCAAGTACGGCATTACCGGCGCGACCGAGATCATTCACAACCCCGACTTCGATTTCCTCTATGCCGAGGAGACCAAGTCCGACCTCACGGGCTTTGACAAGGGCCAGGTCAGCGAGCTGGGCGCCGTCAACGTCATGACCGGCGTTTACACCGGCCGCTCCCCTAACGACAAGTTCATCGTCATGGACGAGAACTCCAAGGACACCGTGTGGTGGACCTCCCCCGAGTACAAAAATGACAACCATGTGGCATCTCAGGAGGCATGGAAGGCGGTCAAGGAGCTCGCCATCAAGGAGCTGAGCGGCAAGCGCCTGTTCGTCGTGGACGCGTTCTGCGGCACCAACGCCGACACCCGCATGGCGATCCGCTTCATCGTCGAGGTCGCCTGGCAGGCGCACTTCGTCAAGAACATGTTTATCCAGCCCACCGCCGAGGAGCTTGAGAACTTCGAGCCCGACTTCGTGGTCTACAACGCCTCCAAGGCGAAGGTCGAGAACTACAAGGAGCTGGGCCTCAACTCCGAGACCGCGGTCGTCTTCAACATCACCAGCCGCGAGCAGGTCATTCTGAACACCTGGTACGGCGGCGAGATGAAGAAGGGTATGTTCTCGATGATGAACTACTATCTGCCGCTGCGCGGCATCGCGTCGATGCACTGCTCCGCCAACACGGATATGGAGGGCAAGCATACCGCCATCTTCTTCGGCCTCTCCGGCACCGGCAAGACCACGCTGTCCACCGACCCGAAGCGCCTGCTCATCGGCGACGACGAGCACGGCTGGGACGACAACGGCGTCTTTAACTTTGAAGGCGGCTGCTACGCCAAGGTCATCAATCTCGACAAGGACTCCGAGCCCGACATCTACAACGCCATCAAGCGCGACGCGCTGCTGGAGAACGTCACGCTCGACGAAAACGGCAAGATCGACTTCGCCGACAAGAGCGTGACCGAGAATACCCGCGTCAGCTATCCCATCGAGCACATCGAGAAGATTGCGAAGAACGTCAACGGCAAGTCCGCCGGTCCGGACGCCGAGAACGTCATTTTCCTCTCCGCCGACGCGTTCGGCGTGCTGCCTCCGGTCAGCATCCTGACGCCCGAGCAGTGCAAATACTACTTCCTCTCCGGCTTCACCGCGAAGCTCGCGGGCACCGAGCGCGGCATCACCGAGCCGACCCCGACCTTCTCCGCCTGCTTCGGTCAGGCGTTCCTGGAGCTGCACCCGACCAAGTACGGCGAGGAGCTCGTCAAGAAGATGGAGAAGTCCGGCGCGAAGGCGTACCTCGTCAACACCGGCTGGAACGGCACCGGCAAGCGCATCTCCATCAAGGACACCCGCGGCATCATCGACGCGATCCTGAACGGCGACGTGCTCAAGGCCCCGACCAAGAAGATCCCCATCTTCGACTTCGAGGTCCCGACCGAGCTCCCCGGCGTGGACAGCGGCATTCTCGATCCGCGCGACACCTACGCCGACGCCTCCGAGTGGGACGCCAAGGCGAAGGACCTCGCCGGCCGCTTCATCAAGAACTTTGAGAAGTACACCGGCAACGACGCCGGCAAGGCGCTTGTCGCCGCGGGTCCGCACCTGTAATCCCCATCACATGTAGTTTCGCATTTTCGGCTGCCGCAAGGGCGACAGCCGAAAATGCATCTTACCAAGGTTTTTACATTCTGAAAGGAGCAAACAGCATGGACAAGAAGTACGAAGCCCTGTTTACCCCGTGGAAGATCGGGAACGTGGAGATCAAAAACCGCATTGTCCAGCCCTCGATGGGCGGCACCTCCCTGTTCGGCTGGCTGGAGCCATGTCACTTTGACAAGGAGGCGGCGTACCATATCCTCAACCGCGCGCAGAACAACGTCGGCCTCGTGCTGCCGGGCATGCAGTGCGTGCGCGACACGATGGGTATTCCCGGCCGCCATTGGCTTTATCAGAACAAGAAGATGTTCAAGGACCTCGCCGAGTGGCTGCCAGAGTTCCACAAGACCGGCGCGAAGCTGTTTATCCAGCTCGCGGGCGGCTTCGGCCGCTCGATGGCCATTAACCAGATGATGGTGGACATGCTCAAAAACAAGGCGTTCGGCAAGGTCGCGAGCGGCGTCGTGGACGTCGAGTACGCCTGCGCGTCCGCGTCCGAGACGCCGAACCGCTGGTATCCCGAGCTCAAGTCCCGTCCGCTGACGGTGGAGGAAATCCAGGAGATGGTCGACGCGTTCGGCAAGACCGCGAAGCTCCTGCGCGAGGCGGGCGTCGACGGCGTCGAGATCCACGCCGTGCACGAGGGGTATCTTCTCGACCAGTTCACCATCGCGAACATGAACTACCGCACCGACCAATACGGCGGCAGCTTCGAGAACCGCTTCCGCTTCCCCGTCGAGATCGTGCAGACCATCAAGCGCGAGTGCGGCAGCGACTTCCCCGTGGCGCTGCGCTATTCGGTCGTATCCAAGACCAAGGGCTTCGGCGAGGGCGCCGTCCCCGGCGAGGAGTTCGTCGAGTTCGGCCGCGACATGGCGGAATCCGAGAAAGCCATCAAGTACCTCGGCGACATGGGCTACGACTTCTTCGACTGCGACAACGGCACCTATGACGCGTGGTATTGGGCGCATCCGCCGGTGTACATGGACCACAACTGCAATCTGCCCGAGGTCGAGCACATCAAGAAGTTCACCGACAAGCCGGTCGCCTGCGCGGGCAAGATGGAGCCCGACGTCGCCGCCGCGGAGATTGCCGCGGGCCGTCTGGATGCCGTCGCCATCGCGCGCCAGAACCTCGTTGACCCCGAGTGGATCAACAAGATCGTCGAAGACCGCGTCGAGGACATCAAGCCCTGCATCAACTGTCACAACGCGTGCTTTAGCTTCAACAAGTCCAAG
>JAFTGG010000270.1 GCA_017458025.1 Oscillospiraceae bacterium
CGTGTATTGGAAAATCGCGTCGCCGGGGTTGAGTTTCACCGTCTGGTTGCGGAACTGATACTTTTCATCCATCAGCTCCAAGTCCTCCGGCTCCCACATCGCCAGCGCCGGACCGCCCGCCTTCGGCAGGAACGTCCACGCGCCGTTTTGATACAGCAGCAGCTTCTCATGCCCCGCGTCGGCATAGGTCAGCTCGCCCGTGGATATCTGCAAAACGCCGAGCCAGACCGTGACGAACATATCCTCGTCGTTGTTCTCGCTCAGCGAGGCGTTGACCTCCAGCAGTACGCGGTCGGGGCTGAGCCGCGTCTGCGCCTGCGTCTTGAGCATGGTCTTCGCGATCATCATAAAAAGCGCCGCCGGCACGCCCTTGCCGCTCACGTCCGCCACGACGATGCCGAGGTGGTCGTCCCCGATCATGAAGAAGTCGTAGAAGTCGCCGCCGACCTCTTTGGCCGGCTCCATCGTCGCGTAGAGGTCAAACTCCTTGCGTCCGGGGAATGCGGGGAACATATTCGGCAGCGCGTGCGCCTGAATGTTCGCCGCCATATCCAGCTCCGCGCCGATGCGCTCCTTCTCCGCGGTCACGGCGGTCAGGTTCTCGATGTAGTCCGCGAGTTCGGTTTCCATATCCGCCATGATGAGGCTCAGGTTTTCGATCTCATCACCCGTCTTGATGTTCAGGCTCCGAAAATGGGCGTCGCCCGCATTGCCGGACCGCTTGTCGGCCATATACGCCCGCGCCGCGTCCGAGATCTGATTGATCGGAACCACCACGGTCTTTCTCAGCTTCCGCGCGGAGAGATACGCAAGCGCCGACACGGCGGCCACCATCGCCAGCGTATACTGCCAGAGGAAGTTCTTCATCTGACGCGCGACGCTGCCGAGCGTGACGTCCGCGAGGACAAAGGCGACGGTCTCGCCGGCGCTGTTCCGAACCGGCACGCCGCTGGTACACATCCAGCCGTAGTCGTCCGTGTTCCCGATGTCGTACAGCTGCCCTTCTCCGTCCCACGAGAGGAATTTGTCCGTTTCCTTTCGCTCGACCTCCTCCCAGTCTCCGGGGCCGTAGACCACGTCCTGACCGGGATCGACGATATAAACCAAAGCATCGGTTTCGCGGTCATACATCGCGAGATAGAGGTCGTACACCTCGCTGTTGTTCAGAAATTCGTTCAGCACGGCGTAGATCGTCTGATAGTCCTCCTCCGCGTCCAGTCCGGCAAAGTGCGCGCGGTACGCCTCCGTTCCCATTTGGGCGCGTTCCTCATCCGTCAGGGCGCGATAGACCGACAGCGCGCGGTCGGAAAACGGCCCCACGTCCAAAACGGCGTCCAGAATGGCGGCCGCGTTCCGGGACAGGCTGAAGCCCTCGCTGATCTCCCGTGTGACAAGCGCGCCGGTATAGAGGCTCAGCCCCACCGCCAGCGCCACGATCCCGAGGATCGCGCTGTTGAGGATCGTCGCGTTCCAGACGCGCGCCTCCAGAGAATAGGCCTTGCGCTCCAGTGCGCTCATTTCCCTTACGCTTTTTTCAGGCATGGTTCCTTTTCCTCTACAAATTTTTCTGGATCGTCAGGATGTTCTTTCCATCCTCATAGGCGTACTGCACCTCGTCCATCGTCTTCTTCACCAGCAGGATGCCGAGGCCGCCCTCGCGCTCCTCCAGCGCCTCTACGGACGTGTCCGCGTCCTCCTTTGCCAACGGGTCGTAGGGCTTGCCGCCGTCGAGGAACTGGATCACGACGCGAAGCGGGTTCTGCAGCACCTCGCAGCGCACCTCCGCCTCCCCCTCCACGGGATGGTAGGCGTAGCTCGCGATATTGACGAAGATCTCCTCGATGGCAAGCTCGATCTGCATCTGCACGTTCATCGGGCAGTCGTATTGCTCCAATTCCGCGCCCACGAACTCGTTGATCTCGTCGATGCGCTCGGTCTTGGCCGGCACCGTCAGGCTTTTCATGGCGTATCCCTCCCGTATCAGAGAAAATCAGACGAACTTGAGCATCCCCGCGAAGCCGGTGATCTCGAAGACCTCCATGACCGGCTTCGTCACGTTTTTGACCTGGAGCGTGCCGCCCTTGCGGCGCATGGTGATGTGCGCCCGCTTGAGCGCGCGCAGCCCCGCGCTCGAAACGTATTCGAGCTGCGCCATGTCGAGCGTCAGGGTGTCGAAGCGGTTTGCCGCTTCGGTCATGTGCGCCTCCGCGTCCGCGGCGGTGGTCGTGTCAAGGCGGCCGATGAGCTGCAGCTCGCCTTCGGCGTCGCGGTTGATGAGTTTCATGTTCAGCATGTTTGGTTCCTCCTAAAAGTAAATGTGTTTTTCATTTTAGAATCCGATGCCTTGATCCTTGGCCTGCTCCACAGTCTTTTCCGCGGTCTTTTGCATCTCGGGCGCTTCCTTCTCCGGCTCCTGCTTCTGTGTGTAGGGCGAATCCTTGGCAAACAGCTTTTCCGATTTGAGCGCGTTTTCCAGCTCTTCGCCCTTGAGCCCGAGCAGCTTCTCCTGTCCGGGCAAATACGCCTCCGACAGCTGATCCACGCCCTGCATGCCGTGCTTGCCGGCCATTTCATACACGTCCGGCGTCCCCATATGGGTATTGTCGTAGACGTCCATCTCATTCACAGCGCTGTTGATCTTCGTATTGTATTCCGCTGTTTCTGCCGCGATCCGCGCCTGCTCCTCCGGCGTGGGGTTCTCCACTACCCTAACCGGATTCCTCGTAAGCTCCTGGATCCGGGTATTGATCTCATCTCGGCCCTGCTGGTACTCCTTGCTCTCCTGTCTCGCCTTGTTGTAGCCGTTGATGCTCTCGTTGACCGCCTCGTACCGCAGGCGCGACCTGACGCAGTCCGCGCGCTCCTGCGCGCCGAGTCCCTCCGCGTAGTTGGACTTGGCGTCAAGCCTGAGAAGCTTTTCGGCGCGTTCGTTCTCGCGGTCGATGTCCGCGAGTGTCTTTGTGCCCTTCGCGCTGTCGAGCTCCGATCGCGTCAG
>JAFTGG010000271.1 GCA_017458025.1 Oscillospiraceae bacterium
AACCGCAGTCGGCGATGATGCCGCGCACGTTTACCGGCAGGTCAAGCCTAGCCGCCATGAGTACCGTTGTCGCGCCCATTGAAACGCCGCAGAGATAGATCGGCAGCTTGCCGCCGTACTGTCTATTGGCGGCAAGCGCCCAATCGAGGCAGTCGTAACGCTCGGTCAGGCCAAAGCCTATGTAGTCGCCGCCGCTGTTGTTCTGTCCCCGCTGTTCGGCATACAGTACGCTGCATCCGTTTTCGAGGTAGGCATCTGCGACCAAGCCAAAATCCTTATGCCATGAACCGCGCCAGCCGTGCATGGCAATAATGATCCGTTTCGGATTCTGTGCCTGTATCCAGTGCCCCACGAGTTTTTCCCCGTCGTGCGCGATGATTTCCACGGTCTCGTTTTCCCGCGCGGCAAGACGCTCCGAGGCAGCACGCAGTTCTTCCAGAAATGCCTCATTTTTCTCGGAGCCTGCAATGCTTCGCCCTGTCTTTTCGATCACACGCTCGGTTTTTTCGACCATGCGCGGTTTTTCGTGGTCGAGCGCGATCTTGACGAGATAGCGCGTCGTCAGGTAGTTGCCAATCGACGCGACCGCTGTTGCGCCGACAGCAACGCCTACGGCGGTAATCGTCTGCTTCGTTGATGGTCTCATAATCTGTCACCTGATCCGCTCATCCGGCTTTTGCGGACTTGATTGCAGCAGCCTTTTTCTCTGCTTTACGCTCTATCCACAGCTTTTCTGCATAAGGCGTCCAATGCTCGGCATAGTGTTCGCATTTCGCGCACAGATGCTCCGCCGTTTCGGGAGACTGCATATCCGTTGACTTCGCGCCGGTCATGGCGACCATCTCGCGCAGCTTATCGGGATTCTCCAGCATCGGGCAGGGTCGCATCATATTGTCATTGAAAGGCTGCCCGTCGTGATACGCCATAAAGATCGGCGAACGCAGCGCGTCGAGCAGGCTGACCTCTCGGATATTCGCGTTGGAGTAGTGGACGAACACGCAGGGATCGACGTCGCCGTTGGCGTTGATATGGAGGTAGCGCCGGCCGCCTGCGATGCAGCCGCCGACGTATTCGCCGTCGTTCTGGAAGTCCATTGTGAACAGCGGCTTTTCCGCGCGGTATTTGCGGATGCGGCGATAGGTTTCAAGTCGCTGCATGGGCGTCGGAAGCAGATCGGGCGAAGCGTCGTTGCCCACCGGCATATAGTGGAAGTACCACACGAAATGCGCGCCTTTCTCAATCAGGCTGTCGAAAAACGCCTCGGACGTAATGGAATCGAAGTTCGCGCTTGTATAGCACGCCGAAATGCCGTAGACCAACTTGCGCTCGTGCAGAATGTCGATGGCGCGCATTACCTTTTGATAGACGCCCTGACCGCGCCGCCCATCCGTCGCTTCCTCAAAGCCTTCGAGGGAAATGGCGGGAACGAAGTTCTTGACGCGCAGCATCTCGTCGGCAAACGCCTCGTCGATCAGCGTGCCGTTGGTGAAACTCAGGAACACGCAGTCGTCATGCTTCTCGCAGAGGCGAATGATATCAGCCTTGCGTACCAACGGTTCGCCGCCGGTGTAAATGTACATATAAACGCCCATCTCTTTGCCCTGACGGATAATGTCGTCGATCTCGCCCGTGGTCAGGTTGAGCTTGTGACCATACTCTGCTGCCCAGCAGCCGGTACAACGCAGGTTGCAGGCGCTGGTCGGATCGAGCAGGATCGCCCACGGGATGTTGCAGCCATACTTCTCACGGTATGCCTCCTGCTTATCCCAACCGACAAGGTTGGCGTTGATGAAAAAGTTCAGCACGATGGTTTTCATCACTTCGGGATCAACGTCAGCCAGAAGACGGCGGATGTAGGAGTAGTAGGGATGGTTGGGATTCTCGACGGCCTCGCGGATCGTGCGGCGTTGGGGCTTAAATTCTCCCTTCGAGAACTTGTCCGCCCAGTCCATGAGCTTGACAGATTTTTTTCCGGGTCTTTATAAAGGTAGTTGAACGCCTGCTCCAAGCCGAATTTTTTTAACGCGACAGATGTGCTCATAGCGGGAAGCTCCTTTCTCTTGATGGTATTATCCTATCGGATGGAGCCCCTGCACAAAATAGGCAAAGCGCGCCCTGTGCCTAAAATTCAGACACAAGGCGCGCTTTGCCTATTAAATTGCAGCGTTTATTTACTGCTTTCGTCACTCTGAAGACTGCGATGGATCATCTCCATGCCGAAACCGTTCCGCAGCTCCAGCAGTCGAGTGAATTGTTTCTGTATGTCGTACTTCATGTCGCTTTCCAGCCAGAGAATGATCTGTCCAAATAACTCGCATTGATAATATCGTATCATGAGTTCCTTGTCATCCTCGGCGACTGCTTTTCCCTCGGGTAGGCTCTCGTATACTCCGGCGCTGTAAGAAGCGATCACGTCATGGCACACACGGCTGAGGTACTGTTCAAACAAATCGCGGCGCGCGGAGCGGTAGACGTGAAGCACAACGCGCTTGTTCTCGCGCGCAAACTTTGTCGCCGCCGCGAGGCATTCTTCCAACGAGCCAACGTCCGAGTATTCAGAAATCAGCTTGTCGGCGTCGTCCATGACAATCTCCTCCAAAAGTGCGGGGACGTCGGCAAAATAATAGTAAAAGCTGTTGCGGTTGATACCACACTCTTGCACAAT
>JAFTGG010000272.1 GCA_017458025.1 Oscillospiraceae bacterium
CCGTTTCCCATCATACGCCGCCGCGCGTCGAAACGCAAGGGAATTTGTTGGATTTTTAAGGAGCGCCGCATCATTCGTGTGCGCAAATTGCG
Source organism: Oscillospiraceae bacterium (assembly GCA_017458025.1). Taxonomy (GTDB): domain Bacteria; phylum Bacillota; class Clostridia; order Oscillospirales; family Oscillospiraceae; genus Hominicoprocola. The sequence continues at coordinate 93 of JAFTGG010000272.1, forward strand.
CTGCCGGAAATTTCGGCAAACGGCACAAAATTCCGCATGGCGTGCTGACGCATGGTCAAGGCCATATAACGAACATTTCCGCAAGCAAGATACGCGCGTCGAATTGTGCGGTGCCTCAAAAGGCGATCTGCCTTTACAGCTTGTGGAAGCGCGGCTCCATGTGCTCGAACGTGCAGAAATAGCGAAAGCCCAGCTCGTCGCGCAGAATCTGCCGGCCCTCATCCCAATGCCCCGCAAGGCGTTCCGGCCGGTGGGCGTCGCTGCCGATGGTCACGATCTCTCCGCCGAGGTCGCGGTAGAGCCGCAAAATGTCGCGGCAGGGCTGCGTGTCCTGCAGGCGATAGCGCCAGCTGGCGGTGTTAAGCTCGATCCCTTTCCCCTTTTGGATCGCCGTGCGCAGGATCTCGGCGACGACGTCCCGCACCTTCGCGAACGGGTACTCGCCCGCCGGATCGTAACGCCGCATCACGTCGAGATGCGCGAGCACACAGTAGCGGTCAAACGCCCGCGCCACATGCAGCAGTTCTTCAAAGTAGCGCGCGTTGTATTCGTCCTGCGTCTTCCCCTTCATGAACTCCGGCGGATAAAATTCCAGATCGTCGATCTGGTGCACGCTGAGCAGAATAAAGTCCAGCTCGTCCCGCCAGCGTTCGTACAGGGCGTCGAACCGCGCCGCCGTGTGCCGCTGTACGCCAAACTCCAATCCCTGCCGGATAACGATCCGGCCGCTATAGCTGCGCCGCAGCTCGCGGAGCCTGTCGAAGTAGCGCGGATAGTCGACGTTGCGATACGTCAAGCCGTTCCAAACCTTCGGCTCGCCCTCGTCCCAATCCGTCATCACGCCGTAATCGACATGATCGGTAAAGCAAAGCTCATTCAGCCCCAGCTCAATCGCGCGCCCGACCTGCGTCTTCATGGGCGTCCTGCTGTCGAAGCTGAAATCGCTGTGAACGTGATAGTCCGCCCGATATCCGGTTTCAGCCGCCATAGACGCCGTCTTCGATCGCTTGCACCTGCGCGGCGAACTTGCGCATGTTTTCCGCGCGCCAATCCTCAAGGTCCTGACACCAATCGGTGGCGAGGAAGGTCTTGACCATCTCCACCGCCATTTCGGGGCCGACGATCCAGCCGCCCATGCACAGGACGTTCGCGTTGTTGATCGCGCGCGCCATCTTCGCGGAGTAGACGCTCTCGCACGCGACGGCGTGCACGCCCTTGAACTTGTTCGCGACGATACTCATACCCGCGCCGGTGCCGCAGATGAGGATCGCCCTGTCGTATATGCCGTCCCGCACCTTTGGCGCGACCTCGCTCGCCACCTGATAGTAGGGGCGGACGTGTTCGAGGTCGGTGGCGCCGAGGTCGTCGAACGCAGCGCCCGCTTCGGTCAGATACGCCTTGACCGCTTCTTTCGCGGAAAAGCCGGATTTGTCGCTTCCGATCGCAATTTTCATCGTTTTTTCTCCCTTATTTGAGTTTGAGCGCTTCTTTCGCGCGCCGGACGACGTTCTCCGGCGTCAGGCCGAACGTCTCGCGCAGATACGGCAGCTTGCCGACCTCGCCGAAGCGGTCCTCCACACCGACGGCGCAGACGGGGATCTTCTCCCGCGCCAGCGCCTCAAGCACCGCGGAGTGCAGGCCGCCGATGACGTTGTGGTTCTCCACCGTCAGCACCGCGCCGGTCCTGCGCGCGGAGGCGACGACCGTCTCGCGGTCAATGGGCTTGACGGTGTGGACGTTGACGACCTCGGCGCTGACGCCCTCCGCCTCCAGCCGCTTCGCCGCTTCGAGCGTATCGGGCGTCGGCAGGCCGCTGACAAAAATGGAAATGTCCTTACCCTCGCGGAGAATATCCGCTTTAAAGAGATCGAACCGATAGCCCTCGCCAAAGACGCGCGGCAGCTCCTTGCGGAACAGGCGCACATAGACGCAGCCGTCATAATCGTTGATGACGGGCAGCGCCGCGCGCAGTTGGATATCGTCCACCGGCTCGAAGATGACGATGCCGGGCAGCGAACGCAGCACGCCGACGTCCTCCATGCTCATGTGCGTGCCGCCGTTGAGCTCCGCGGAGATGCCCGGATCGGTACCGACGACCTTGACGTTGCGCTTGGCGTAGAGAATGGAAATGGCGATCTGATCGCAGACGCGCCGCGTCGCGAACGGGGTAAAGCTCTCGATCCACGGCTTGAAGCCGTAGCTCGCAAGCCCCGCGGCGATGGACGCCATATTCTGCTCGGCGACGCCGCAGTCAAACATCTGGTTCGGGAAACGCTTGTAGAGCCCCAGCGTGCCGCTGGCGCGCGAGAGGTCGGCGTCGACGATGCAGACGTGCTTGTCCGCTTCCATCAGCCCCGCCATGACCTCGGCGTAAACAGCCCTCATTTCCATGCTCACACCCCCCTGATCTCCGCGACCGCGCGGCACGCGTCCTCCTCGGACAGCGCCGCGTTGTGGTTGAGCGCGCCCATCGCCTCGATGAACGACACGCCGCAGCCCTTGACCGTGCGCAGCAGCACCATCGTCGGCTTGCCGCCGCCGCGGTTCCGCTTTGCCCGCTCGATGGCGTCTTTGATGGCGAACGGGTCGTTGCCCTCCGCCACGTCGATGACGTGCCAGCCAAACGCCGCCCACTTGTCGGCAAGCGGCGCGACGTCGTTCACCTCCGCGACCGCCCCGTCGATCTGATAGCCGTTGCAGTCGGTAAACGCGATGAGATTGTCGAGCTTCTTGGCTGCCGCGAACATCGCCGCTTCCCAAATCTGCCCCTCCTGCGACTCGCCGTCGCCGATGAGGGTGTAGATGGTCGCGCCGTCGCCCTCGACCTGCGAGCCGAGCGCCGCGCCCACCGCGCAGGAGAAGCCCTGTCCCAGCGAGCCGGTGGTCATGTCGATGCCGGCCGTACGGTTCATGTCGCAGTGGCTCGGCAGATTCGTGCCGCCCGCGTTGAGCGTCAGCAGCAAATCCTTTTCAAAATAGCCGCGGTTTGCCAGCGTCGCGTACACCGCCGGACCGGCGTGGCCCTTGGAGCAGATAAAGCGGTCGCGCCCCGCCATCCGCGGCTGCTTCGGATCAATACGCATCTCCTCGAAATACAGCACCGCCAGCAGGTCGACGACCGACAGACAGCCGCCGATGTGTCCCACGCCGAGACGCCCGATGCTCATCACCGTATCGCAGCGGATATTGCGGCAGACCTCTTTGATATCGCAGTCCAATGCAGGTCCCTCCTCATGGATTTATTCAATTTAGTGTAGTCTCTTTTGTGACATTTGTCAATAAAAAAGACTGTTGACACGCTTTTCTTCGGCAGTTATGATAAGAAAAGAGAATATTTCCGCCGGAGGTTATCTATGCCTGCTTTTCAACTCGCATACGTTCCGGTGGGCGTGCCCACCTTTCATTTAGAAAGCGCGCAGGAGCAGTTCGACCGCTCCGCCGCGCTGCTCAAAAGCGTCGAGCCGGACGTAAGCGTGCCGGACAAAATGCTGCTCACGCTCGACGACCTCGCCGCGTATCTCGACACGCTCGCGCCGGACGCGGTCGTGTTTCAGAACCTCACGTTCGCCAATGCGGCATACATGTCCGAGGTGCTGCGGCGCTTTCGATGCCCCGTCCTGCTCTGGACGCTGCGCGAGCCGGTCATCGACGGCGGGCGGCTGCGGCTCAACTCTCTCACCGGCGCGTACAGCGCGGCGAACACGCTGCGCGCGTTCGGGCAGAAGCGCTTCAGCTACGTTTTCGGCGCGCCTGACGAGGCGTCGGTTTACGAGGCGGTCCGCGCGTTCGTCGGCGCGGCGCGTGTCCGCTGCGGTATGCGCTCGCTCCGCATGGCGGCGGTCGGTCACACGCCGCAGGGCTTCGGCTTCGGCCGCGCGCTCGACACGGAATTGATGAGCAAATTCGGCGTTGAGCTGACCGCCGTCGAGGCGCGGGAGCTCATCGACGACGCGAAGGGCTGCAGCGACGCGAAATGCGCCGCGTTTCTCGAAAAAACGGCGCGCGCGACCCGCGGCTTCGACAAAACGCCGGACAGAAACCGTCTCGACCACGCGCGGCTGTATAAGGCATACGCCGATTTCGTGCGGAAGAACCGCATCGGCGCGCTTGCGTCGCGCTGCTGGCCCGACTTCTTCACCGCTTACGGCACACCTGTCTGCGCGGTGCTGTCGCTGCTGAACGACGACGGCGTCGCGAGCGCGTGCGAGGCGGACGTCTACGGCGCGCTCTCGATGTGGGTCGGCATGCAGCTCTCCGGCGAGCCGGTCTTTTTCGGCGATCCCGTGTCGCTCGACGAAGCGGAGAACACTGTCACGTTCTGGCACTGCGGCGCGGCGGCGTGCTCGCTCGCGCGCAAGGACACCGGCGCGGTGGTCGGCGTGCACCCAAACCGCAAGATCGGCCCCGCGATGGATTTCGGCTGCGAAGCGTTCCCCGAGGCGACCGTCTTCCGCATCGGGCGCGAGCCGGACGGTTCGTTCCGCTTCTTGATCCTCGAAGGCGAGGCGCTCGACAAGCCCAAGCAGTTCACCGGCGCCTCCATCGTCGTGCGAACGGCGCTTGACGCCCGCGCGGCAGTCGAACGCAGCGTCGAGGCGGGCTTTGAACCGCACTTTGTCGTGATGAAGGGCCATCACGACGCCGCGCTGGAGGCGCTGGCGAAAATGCTGGAGATCGAGGTGTGGCGATGACGTTTCAAACCGAGCTTTCCGGCGGGCGCTGGACGCTGACGGCGGACGGCGCGACGCTGCTTGAACATACGGCGGTTTCTCCGTTCATCACCGCCGTGCGGCATGAGAAAACCTACAAAGCGGCGCGCGGCAGCGTTAAGGAGCGTGTGCGCGAGATCGAGCGTATCCCGCTCGCCGCGGCTGAGCGCCCGTCGGCGGATACCGTCGTTTTCTCCGGCGGCGGGCACCGCGTGAGCGCGTCGCTCTCGGAGCGCGGCGGCGCGGTGCGGCTCGATTTTACCGGCGCGGACGGCTGGGCGTATGAGTTCCGCCTCCCCGCCATCGACGGCGAAGCGGTGTTCGGCGGCGGCGAGCAGTACCGGCAGGTGAACCTGCGCGGCGAACGCGTCGTCAATCTGGTCTCCGAGCACATCAAAGCGTCGACCGTGCTGCAAAAGGCGGTCCTGCCGCGAGCGCTGTACCGCGAAAAGCGGCACAAGGACATCGGTTCTTACGCGCCGATGCCTGTGTTTGTCACCGACAGGGGCAGGCTGATCCTCTTTGATACCACGGCGGACGGCATATCGCGCTTCGGCGCCGGCGCCTACGCGTTCCGCTTTGACCGCTGCCCCGACGCGCTGCTGCTCGCGCGCGGCAAAAGCTATCGCGAGCTGTCCGCCGTTCTCGCGGCGCAGTACAAAAACCGGCAGTATATCCCCGATTGGTGCCGTGACGGCATGATCCTGAGCATTCAGGGCGGCACGGACGCCATTTTAAATAAGACCGCCGCGATGCTCGACGCCGGCGCCGCGATCAGCGGCGTATGGAGTCAGGATTGGTGCGGCGAAAAGCGCACCGTCATGGGCAAGCAGGTCTGTTGGAATTGGGAAGCCGACGAAACGCTCTATCCCAAGCTGAAAGACGCGATCTCCGTGCTGAACGGACGCGGCGTGCGCTTCCTCGCCTACATTAATCCCTATCTCGTTCGGGACGGGCGGCTCTACAATTTATTTAAGGAAAAGGGTTGGCTCATCACGCGCCGAAGCGGCGAGATCTATCACATGCAATCCACGACCTTCGATGCGGGTATGATCGACCTCACGAATCCGGACGCCGCCGCGTACACCAAGGACACGCTCATCAAAAGGAACATGCTGGATCTCGGCGTTTCTGGCTGGATGGCGGACTTCGGCGAATACCTGCCCGTCGACTGCGTGCTGCACGACGGCGATCCGAAGCTGCTGCACAACGAATGGCCGATGCTGTGGGCGAAGCTCAACCGCGAGGCGGTCGAGGAGTACGGCAAGGACGACGTGTTCTTTTTCATGCGCTCCGGTTATCTCGGCATTCAGGAGTACGCGCCGACGCTTTGGAACGGCGACCAGCACACGGACTACACCAAGGACTACGGGCTCCCCTGCGTTATGCCCGCGAGCTTTTCGCTCGGCTTCTCCGGCGCGCCGATGGTGCACTGCGACGCGGGCGGCTTTTTCTCGTTCGGCAAGATGAAACGCGACGACGAGCTGTTTATCCGCTGGATGGAACTGTGCGCGTTCAGCCTGCTGATGCGCTCGCACGAGTCGATCCGCCCGTGGGCGAACGCACAGTTCGACGCGGAGGCGGTCACGCCGCATACGGTGCGGCTCACAAACGTCTACAGGGCGCTGAAGCCTTACCTCGCGCAGTGCGTCGATGAGGCGCGAAACGGCGTACCCGCGCTGCGCCCCGACTTCTACGAGGCGATGGACTACGGCGCGAGCCGCGATCCGTATTCGTACTTCCTCGGCGGCGAGCTGTACGTCTGTCCCGTCATCAAACGCAAAGCGCGCACACGCAAGGTATATCTGCCAAAAGGCGTGTGGGTGCACTTCTGGACCGGCAAGGTCTACACCGGCGACGAAGCGTACACCGTACCCGCGCCGCTGGGCGAGATTCCCGTATTCTACCGCGCGAACGGCGAGCACATCGCCCTGTTCCGCGAAACAGCCGCCGCATACAAACTACAGGGAGGGGCCAATTGACATGGAGCAGAACTACATCGCGCAAACCAGCGGCATCAAGGCAAAGGACAAGCTCGGCTACGCCTTCGGCGACCTCGCGTCCTGCCTCGTCTTCGGCCTGACGCAGAGCGTCCTCAACAAGTACTACACCGACGTGCTGGAGATCAGCGTTCTGAGCGTCATGGTCATGACCATCATCGCCCGCATTTGGGACGCGATCAACGACCCGATCTGGGGCCGCCTCATCGACGGCGCGAAGAAGTGCCCCGACGGGCGCTACCGCCATTGGATCAAGGTGTTTGCCGTACCGACGGCGGCCGCCGCGGTGCTGATGTTCCTCGATGTGCGCGGCTTCGCGCCCGCCGGACGCGTCGCGTGGATCTACTTCACCTATATTCTCTTCGGCATGCTCTATACCTGCATCAACATTCCCTACGGCTCGCTGGCGCAGGTCATCACAAGCGACGACAAAGAGCGCTCGTCGCTTTCGGTGTTCCGCTCCGTCGGCTCGACGTTCGGCGCGATGCCCGCGATGGTGCTCGCCTCCATGTGCTACGTCACGCTGGCGGACGGCAGGCGGCAAATGGACCAGACGCGCGTCCTCGTCGGCGCCGCCGCCATCGCGGCGCTGAGCGTTGTGTTCTACTTCCTCTGCTACGGCTGGAGCAAGGAACGCGTCGACACCAACCCGACGCCGCGTGAAAAGGGCCAAACCGCGCGGGTCATCAAGACGCTGCTCCGCAGCCGCCCGTTTATGGCGGTCTCTCTCGCGAGCATGCTCTACCTCGCGGCGCAGATGTTAGGTCAGGGCTACAACACATACCTGTTCCATCACTACTTTAACCGCCCCGGCCTCACGATGCTGCCCACCGTGTTCCAATACCTGCCCGTGGCGATCATCATGTTCTTCGCGACGAAGCTCGGCAACCATTTCGGCCGCCGCGAGATCTGCTCCGCCGGCATGCTGCTTGCCGCGGCGTTCTATATCGCGCTGTTCGTGCTCGCAATCTTCGGCGTCACGCCCGTGTGGCTCTACCTCGCCGCGTGCCTGATGTCCGGCATCGGCACGGCGTTTATCTTTCTGCTCGTGTGGGTGCTCGCCACCGACGCCATCGACTACAACAAGGTCGCCTATGGGCTCAACGACGAGGCGACAAGCTACGCGTTCTACTCGTTCATGCGCAAGCTCGGCACCACGGTCGCGACAGTCCTCATCAACGTACCGCTGCTGCGCATCGGCTACAACGGCAGCGAGCTCAAGGCCGAAGGGCTCAGCGCTTCCGCGCTGCAGAGCATGTACAATTTCTCCGTCATCATTCCGGCGGTGCTGTTCCTGCTGGTGTTCCTGATCCTCCAATTCATGTATCCGCTCTCCAAGCAGCGCACCGCGGAATTGCAGCGGCAAAAAGAAGCCCTCCTGCGCAAGCAGGCGCAGAGGTAGCGCGGCAGCAAAAAAGACTCGGAAGTTTTATTCCGAGCCTTTTTATTTTTTGCAGAGTTCCCGCCTCCGGTCGCGATTTCCGCAGGGTTTTTCTTTTCATTCGATCATGTAAACGCGGTCGAGCTTTATGCGCTCCGACAACTCGCCTTGACTTGCCAGCGGAGCAAACTCCGCGGCAAGCTCCGCATTGTTCACGACAACTGTGCAATCAAGGTAGGTAAATTCCTCATCGTGCGAAAGCTGGAATTGGAAGACATAATCGACGGAAAACTCGGGAGACAGCCTGGGCTTCTTGGCCGCCACCGCGGTATGTAAAGAAACGATACGATCATCGCCTATGATCTTTCTGAGAAGCGTCTTGAGCTTTTCCAGCTTTTCTCCCCCTGCGACGATGTCGCCCAGCTTCTCCACGTCTGCTTGGGATTTGTAAAACCAGTCTTTGCATTCCTGCAGGAAAACCTGCATGCCGTTTTCTACGTTCTTGTAAGCGATAACGTCAACGTAGGTCCTGCGCGTTGTTTTCCCGTTGCCTGTGAGGATACAGCGATCTCCTTGCGCGCCGGGATAGCTCTCCGCGAGCAGTTGATAGCCCAACCTCTTGTACAGCTCTACGCTCGCAAATGTGATGATGTCTTCCTTTACCTTTCCTCCTGAGAGCGGTTTGATACCAGTCAGCCGTCTGTTCGCCGTATTGACGCTTTCCAAGTATCTGCGAATCGGTGCCTCGTTCCAATGAATGGTGCATATGGTCTTGCGATTTTTATCGGTCAACCGTAATTCTGTTGAAAGGAAGAATATCGTTTTGGCTACGATACTCGGATGAGAACGGAAAAATGATTCCAGCACATCGTCCCGTATGATATATTTGTGAGGTCCCTTCTGCACAAAACATATGGCATGCTCGATGTTTAGCCCATGCTTAAGAACATAGAGGGCGTTTTCGTCGCTGAAAACATTATTTGCCGTATTAATCAGATTCGTCACATACCGCAGCAACTCGTCCTCGCGGGCAAGAGCGTCGAACAGCGCATGGTATCCGCCTCGGCTTTCCAGATTATCTGGTCTGTTCACCTGAATTTCCGTGATTGTATTCTTTGCGCCGACCAGCATATTTACATAATAGAGCGCACCCCTGTCCGGATCCATCGCGTGTCCGAATCGGTTGATTTTGACCGACAATTTATCACCGTACCAATGGAAACGCCTTGAGTTGACAATGCTGCTCTTGGCGTCCGCGATCGACGTCCTTTCCAAAACCGTTCGATATCTCTGTTCATACTGCTCAATCAAAGCCTCATACCAGCTGTCGTAATCACCCGCTTCGATGTCTGATGAGAGTATCGAGGAGATCGTACGCTGAATCTCTTCTGAATGATAGATACAAGATAAAGCGTTGTCTTTGGTCCGCAAGGCGTCGGTCGCCGCTATGGTTTCCCATTTGATCGGGAATAACAGCGCTTTTCGGTCAAACGCGAGACGTTGTTCCTGCTCGTCTAATATCCGCGAGCCGCCGCCAAAATCTTGCGACATTCCTTTTTTGATTGGGGATATTTTCATTGTCGGCACTTGAAACACCGCGCCCCAGTAGTAAACGTCCGAGCGCTGCATTTTATGGTCGTCGGTTGGGACCGCCGTCGAGTATTCCACCATCAGCAAAGGCTGCTCGTTGTCTTCGGAAATGGCGCTGATCAGCACATCGACGTCTTTTACCTTCCGAATCCTATCCACCTTTGAATCCCGCTCTGAAAATTCATCGCGCGCTTTCTTTGCATAGACGTTAACGATTTTACCTGTATATCCCGCCTGTCGAATGTATTCGCCGAAGTCAAGGCCTTGTTCCAGCACCTCCGCATACACTCTTATCTCATTAATAGTCATAGACCAGCCCTCTTATCAAACACCATAATGTGTTCTTTCTTTCCTTTTGTTCTGTACGATTTTTGAAATGATCGCGATGTTTCATCTAGGTTGGAATAAGAATAATCCGCCAATTTCCAGCCAAGTGGGTCGCATATTTTTATCATGTGTTCTTTCGCATCATACATCTCACCTGCGACTTTACCGTCGCCAATGACTAAGACGATTTTGCCGTCCGGCTTTAGCGTCCGGTCGCAAGCGGCGAAAACATCAGACAGATCGGAAGAAAATTTATCCGCGTTATGCTTCAAACTGGAAAACTCCCGGCGAGAGCCAATTTCCGATTCCATAGAAAATCTGACGTCATACCCCAGCCAATTCATTCTGTGTTTATGATATAAATAATAGTCATACGTATTCACATACGGCGGGGAGGTAATAATTAAATCAATACTCTCTTTCTCAATTACCGTCTCGCACAGTTTTGAATCCAAAAGCAGCGCTATGTTTCTTTCTGCCCACCGGTCCTCTTCGGACATCTCCTCAATCAAAGCCAGCAGGTAGCGATACTTCTTTGAGAAAACCGTTCCGACTTTTTCTATCGTCAAATCCGGCTTCTCAACCGCCGCATACCGCGTGTCGCCTTCTTGATTGGAAACCGTATTGATAACAGCCGACATGGCGAGCTGAAGGAAAAGCCGCTCCTGCGCCGTTTCCGCCAGCTTTGCTTTATCCAGAATATAGCTGAGCACCATGATCGAATTTGGGCAGAACCAATGGTCGATGGACGGGTAGTAGTAAGGCTCGACAGCTATGCACCCGTTTTTATAGTCGGCGTCGAATGAATCGATCCATTTATGCAAAAACAGGCTTTCAGCCTTTGTAAATACAAGCAATTTTGCTTTTGATATAAGAATCCCTATATGGTTTATATCCGTTCCGTATCCGTTTCTATGCAATACGCTGGCCGCGAGGAGCGAAGTTCCGGAGCCGACGAAGGGGTCATATATCGTGTCGCCCGCATGCGAATACTTGTCAATATATTCCATTGCGAGCTCTACGGTAAATTTTGCCGGGTAGGGATGAATCCTGTCAATTTTCTGGATCAAATCCTTGTTCATTTAGGCTTCCTCATGATAACGATATACGAGTGATTTTGATTCACATAGAAAACGGACGGATATCCCAGCAGCACCAGCTTCCGATGCGCGTTTTGATCCCAAATAATCAAGTCATGGTATAAAAAGCCTGCTTTTTCGCCTGCGGCAGCAATTTTGGAATGCAAGTCAATATAAGGAACACCATGTTTGGTGTCTCG
>JAFTGG010000273.1 GCA_017458025.1 Oscillospiraceae bacterium
AAGGCGCGTTGCATTTCGTATGAGACGCGGCGCTGTGCTACGCACAGCGGCTGGAATGAAAATATCTTATTTTCATTCCAGAATCGTATCAGGCCTTGTTGAACTTATCTTTCCCCTGTCTGCACCGTGGGCAGTGCCAATCGTCCGGCAGCTCCTCAAAGGGCGTGCCGGCGGCGACGCCGTGCTCCGGATCGCCCACGGCGGGATCGTACAGATAGCCGCAGACGGAGCAGACATACTTGCCGCTGGCGGTCTTGAACACGATCTCGCCCACCGGAATGCTCGCGGGCGGGTTCGCGAGGTCAATGACCGCCTTTTTCTCCAGGTTCTCGCAGCCGAGCGGCGTGTGGGTGGACAGATACACCGTCGGGTTGCCGCGGACGAACTCGCGCACGCGGTCCAGCGTCTCGCGCGCCGCGGCGACGTCCTCGAACACGACGGACAGCTTATCGGCGTACAGCGCCTCGTCGGTATAGGTCACGTCGCCGTGGAACATATAATACAGGCCGTCGCTCTCGGCGATGACGATGCTGTTGCCCTTTGTGTGGCCTTTCGCCTCGATAAACCAGACGCCGTCGGCGATCTTCTGCGCCGCGGGGAAGTTGTGATACGCGCCGTCGCCGTAGGTCGCGCGGACGACGTTGTCGCCGTTCAGGCCCAGCTCGTCGGCGTCCTCCGGCGAAATATACACCTTCGCGTTCGGGAAGCTGCGCAGCTCGCCGCTGTGATCGGCATGCTTGTGCGTGACGAGGATCTTCGTGACCTGCTCGGGCTTGTAGCCCAGCTCCGCGAGGGCGGAAACGTAGTCCTTGACGCGGCTGCCCATGTAGATCATCGACGTCTCCTCCGGCACGGTATCCGGCGTCTCCCGCGGCATTCCTGTGTCAACCAGAATCACCTCGTCGCCGGTGTCGATGACGTAGTTCTGAAGGCTGGAACGGTAACGCACCGTCGGGTCGAACTTGTCCGGCCCCTCCTCGCCGCCGAAAGCGAAAGGCTGCGTCATAAAGCCGTTTTCATACAGTCGCACTGCCTGAATCTTCATGGGGTGTACCTCCTCAATAAGTTTCGCAAAATTTGGTTTTGTCAAATTGATTTTACCATAGCCGCTCTACGCTGTCAAGGTAAACCTATTTTGCAGCGCCAAGCGCCGCACATTGCGCCTGCCGCCTTTTCAGCCCATTGCGCGGCCTTTCAGAGATACCTCGGCTTTTCCGCGCGCACGCGCGTCACATCGGAGTGTCCGGAACAGAGCAGCGTATCGTCCGGCAGCGTCAACACCCGTTCCCGTATGCTCTTGAGCAGCAGCCGCTCGTTGCCGGTCGGATAATCCGGATTGCCCATGCCGCCCTTGAAAATCGTGTCGCCGACATAAGCGGTTTTCTCCGCTTCGTCGTACAGCACGCAGGAATCGTTCGTATGCCCCGGCGTGTGGATCGCCTTGAGCTGTAAATCCCCCTCCCGCAAGGTAAGCAAGTCGTCGTCGCGGAAATACTGCGCGCCCTCTACCGTGAGGTCGCCGCCGCAGAAGCGGGAGAGGTTCAGCTCGGGCCGCTCCAAATACGCCCCGCCCTCCTCGTGGATCAGCACGGGGATATCCAGCGCGTCGCGCACGGCCTCCACGCCGCCGAAGTGGTCGAAATGCCCATGCGTCAGCAAAATCTTCTCGATTACCCAGCCGCGCTCAAAGATCAGCCGGACGAGCTTTTCGCCCTCCGCGCCGGGGTCGATCAGGAAACCGTGGTTGGTTTCGGCGTCGATAGCAAAATAGCAATTCACCGCAAAGACGCCCTTGACAGGTGCGCAAAACGTCATCTGCGCTCCTCCAGACGGCAGCCGTCCGGCCCGCAGGTCATGCCCTGCGCCGGCGCTGCGGAGCGTTCCTCCGCCATCGCCTTTTGCAGCGCGCTTTTCATGCTTTCCACCGGCATCGCGCCTGGGATACCGTAACGCCCCAGCAGAAAGAACGGCACGCCGGTCACGCCGTAGCGCTGCGCCTCGCGCTCGTCAAGCCGCACATCGTCGGCATAGCGGTCGGAGTCCAGCACAGCGCGCGCCTCGTCCTCGCTCAAGCCCTCCTCGACGGCGATCTTCGTCAGCACATCGTGGTCGGCAAGCTCCGATTCCTCAGCGAAATAAGCGTGGTACAGCCGCTCGGATAGGCGGTCGGCAAGGCCGCCGCCCTTTTCCCGCGCGAGCTTTGTCAGGCGGTGCGCGTCAAAGGTATTCGTGTAGCGCGTCTCGGCGTAGCGGAAGTCCAGCCCCGCCTTGTGCCCCATCTCGGAAATGCCGTCGATGCGCGCTTGCGCCGCGGCTTTGCTCAGGCCGTACTTTTTCGCGAAGCGATCAACTGTCGGGCCGACATATTCGCGGCTCGCGTGCGGGGCAAGCTCAAATGCTTTCATCTCGATCTCGACGTCCGCGCCGAGCTCTTTGATCGCCTGCTTCAAATGCGTCTCGCCGATGTAGCAGTACGGGCATGCGTAATCGGACCAATAGATCACTTTCATAAATATCGCCCCTTAATAAAACTCGTTCTATTTGACATGATAACGCATTCGTGCTAAGCTGTCAACAGAAAATTAAAACTTGTTTTATAAAGGAGTACCGTCATGAACAAAAGAGGGCGTCCAAAGAAAGAGGATTCGCTCACCGACAACAAGCAGAAGATCGTCGATACCGCGATAGCGCTTATCCGGAAGCACGGCGCAAGTGCCGTTACCATGCGCAGCGTCTGTGAGGCCGCCGGCCTGTCCATCGGCACGTTTTACCATTACTTTGCAAATAAAGACAACCTTCTGATGTATTTTGTGCGCGAGGCGTCCTTTGATTCCTTCGCATTGAAAACGCCTTTCGAGGACCTCGCCGGACGCATCACGGAGTTGTATATGCTGCTGGTCGGGAGGTACCGGTCTCTCGGCGCCGATTTCATGAAGCAATTCTATACGACGGACAATCGGGCGCTTTCCGCCTATATGGGCGCGTCGCCTGACAAGTTCCCCGACGGGACTGTCATGGCGCGCTGCGAGGCGGAGTTGTCGGCTGCGCGGCAAGCCGGTATTCTTGCGGAGGAAATCGACGCGCACCAGGCCAGCGCCGACGTCTGCACGATTGTCAAGGGCTGCGTGTTTGAGTGGTGTCTGGGCGGAGGGCAGATTGAGATCGAACCCATACTGCGGCGGATCCTCGCGAGATATTTTGACGGTATTGTACGAAAGCAAGCGGGAAAATAGAGTCGCATACAAAGAATGATAAAACTTTATCTGCCGGCTTGCGGGGAGCGCCCTCCGGCGTGCGCGTCAGATTCCGCATAAGACGCGTTTCTCGCCATCGGCGCAAAACTGCAGCGCGGGTCACCGCGACATCTCTCTGATAAAATGGAAGCATTTTATCAGAGAATCGTATGAGAACTCTCATACGCAGTTTCCTTCCATCGAAATCTCTGTTGCGGTCCGCTATCGCCTTTTCGGCATACGCGGAATACGGCGGCCCCTCTTGCGGCAATCCTCATATTCCTCATGCTTGGCGCGGAATGTGTTTTCGCTCCAAATCTTTCCTGATTTTCAGCCGTCAGCATATACTACATGTAAAAAGGAGAACAAAACCATGAGCAATCGGCCAAAGCGGCGCCGGCGCGGCAAGGCTCCGTTGCGAGCCGCTGCCGCCCCAAAAAGCCGCTTGGCACGATGCGTGGGCAGGAATTGCTGTAAAAAGGAGACGGGTATGAGGATATTGGTAAGCGGCCTCGGCGGCGCTATGGGCCGCGAGGTAGCAAAGCTGGCGCTTAGCGGCTATCGCGGCGCGGAGCTCGCGGGCGGCGTCAGCCCCCGCGGCTGCGATGCGTTCGGCGTACCCTGCGCCGCAGACTATGCCCGCGCCGTGACAGACGCGGACTGCGTGGTGGACTTCTCGCACCACAGCGCAACAATGGAATTGCTCCGCTTTGTCAAGGAAAACCACCTGCCGCTTGTGCTTGCCACAACGGGGCAGACGGAGGAAGTAAAAGCTGCGGTCCTCGCGACGGCTACAGAGATCCCGCTGTTTTTCTCCGCCAACTGCTCCCTGGGCGTGGCGCTGCTCATCGAGTTGGCAAAAAAAACCGCGGCGGCGATGCCGGATGCGGAGATCGAGATCATGGAAAAGCACCACGACCGCATGGTGGACGCGCCCAGCGGCACGGCGCTCGCCATCGCCGAGGCGATCCGCGAGGTGCGCCCCGAGGCGGCGCTCCGCATGGGCCGCAGCGGACACGGCAGGCGCGCGCCGAATGAGATCGGCATTCACGCTGTCCGCATGGGAAATATCGTCGGCGAGCACGAGGTCATGATCGGCACCGCGAGCCAGACGGTCACGCTCAAGCACGAGGCGCACAGCCGCGCGCTGTTTGCCGAAGGCGCGCTCGCCGCGGCGCAATTTTTGCAGGGCAAGAGCGCCGGACTCTACGGCATGGAAAGCATGATCGCGCTATAAAATGACTTGAAAGGAGCGATTTTCTATGAAACTCGCAATCTACGGTTATGGCAACATCGGGCGCGGCGTCGAATGTGCCATCGGGCAGAACGCCGACGCGAAGCTCGTCGGCGTGTTCACGCGGCGCGCGCCCGAGAGCGTCCAAACGCTGACCGGCGCTCCGGTCTACAAGGCAGAGGATATCGACAACCATCGGGATCAAATCGACGTTTTGATCCTCTGCGGCGGCAGCGCCACCGACCTGCCGGAGATGACGCCCGCGCTCGCGCGGCGCTTCAACGTTGTCGACAGCTTCGACACCCACGCGCGTATTCCCGAGCATTTCGCCAACGTGGACGCCGCCGCGAAGGAGGGCGGACACGTCGCGCTGATCTCCGGCGGCTGGGACCCCGGTATGTTCTCGCTGAACCGGCTCTATGCCTCCGTCATTCTGCCCGAGGGCAAGGACTACACCTTCTGGGGCCGCGGCGTCAGTCAGGGCCACTCCGACGCGATCCGCCGCATCGAAGGCGTCAAGGACGCGCGGCAGTACACCGTGCCCATCGCCGAGGCGCTCGACGCGGTGCGCGGCGGCTCGATGCCGGAGCTGTCCGCGCGGCAGAAGCACCGCCGCGAGTGCTACGTCGTCGCCGAGGACGGCGCGGACAAGGCCGCCATCGAGCGCTCCGTCGTCACGATGCCGGACTACTTCGACGAGTACGACACCACCGTGACGTTCATTACGCAGGAGGAGATGGAGCGCGACCACAAGGAGCTGCCGCACGGCGGCTTCGTGCTCCGCACCGGCAAGACAGGCCTCAACAAGGAGCACAGCCACACCATCGAATACCGCCTGACGCTGGACTCGAATCCCGAGTTCACCGCGGGCGTGCTCATCGCGCTCGCCCGCGCGGCGGATAAGCTGGCAAAGCGCGGCGGCAAGGGCTGCAAGACCATCTTCGACGTCGCGCCCGCCGACCTCTCGCCGCTTTCCGGCGGGGAGCTGCGCGCACGCTTACTGTAAAGGGAAACGGAGCAGCGCTTCCATCTTTAGGACCTGTATTCACAACCGCCGAACACCGTCTGATGATATTATCGAATAGAAAGCTTACACTTTTTATACGATATCGGAAATATATTGCCGCAAACGCG
>JAFTGG010000274.1 GCA_017458025.1 Oscillospiraceae bacterium
CGAGGTCGAGCTCGTCGACGCTCGGCACCACGATGCCGTAGCCGGTCTCCCGCGCGTCCTGCACAGCCTGCGCAACTTTATCGTACTCCGATTTGACCGAAGAGAGTTCGGTGAGCAGCGACATGAGGTCGCCGTCGTTGTCGATCGGAAAGCCAGACTGCTCGCTGAGCGTCCGATAAAACAGCGCGCGCGGCAGCTGCAATTCAGCGTTCGCAATGCCGGTGCCGAGCTGGATCGAGGTCACGTTCGCCTTGCTGATGTCCTCGAACGCGCCCATCGCCGCGACGGCCGAGGGCACCTGACGGATACAGCGCAGGTCCTTCGCGCTCTCACGGATTGCCTGATAAAGCCCGCTTTTGATCGGGTGGTCGGCGCCCAGCGCCTCGACCCAGCTCGGGATCGCGATGTCCAGCTCTGCGAGTGGGAACTCGTAGAGGATCGCCTTCAGAATCTCCTCCACCGCCGCGTCGTCGAGCAGCAGACAGTTGATCGGCAGGCAGGTCACTCCGTAGGTCTGCGCAATGTCATCCGACATGGCGCGCACGCGCTCGGAATCGGGGTCTGCGGCGTTGAGCAGCACAAGAAACGGCTTGCCGATCTCCTGCAGCTCGCGAATGACGCGGCCCTCCGCCTCGACGTACGCCTCGCGCGGGATATCGGTGATGCTGCCGTCGGTCGTGATGACGACGCCGATAGTCGAATGTTCGCGAATGACGCGGCTGGTGCCAAGCTCCGCCGCCTGCGCCATCGAGACTTCCTGCTCGCTCCACGGGGTCGAGACCATGCGCGGCGCTTCGCCGTCGGTGTCGCCGGTCGCGCCGGGCACCATGTAGCCCACGCAGTCAATGAGCCGGACGGAGCAGTTCGCGCCGTCGCCGAGCGCGATGTCCACCGCTTCCTCGGGCACAAACTTCGGTTCCGCGGTCATGACCATGCGGCCCGAGCCGCTTTGCGGCAGCTCGTCTTTCGCGCGCTCGCGGCGGTAGACGTTGTCGATGTTCGGAATGACCTGCGTTTCCATGAAGCGCTTGATGAACGTCGATTTGCCCGCGCGGACAGGGCCGACGACGCCGATGTAGATATCTCCCGCCGTACGCGTGGAGATGTCCTGATAGATCTGGGTATTGTTGTTTGTCATGTCCGGCACCTCCTCAACGCTTGCGCGGAATGAGCAGCATACGGCCCACTGTCAGGGCGCTGCCGTCCGTCAGCTCGTTTGCCGCGAGGATATCCTCCGCGGTCGTGCGGTATTGCTTCGCGATATCCCACAGCGTCTCCCCCTCTTGCAGCGCGCGCAGCACCAGCGAGGACGCGCATCCTCCCGCCGCCTCCTCCGCGCTCAGGCCGGCCAGACAAGCGCAGGACGGGGCTGTCGCGGAGATGAGCGTGAACTCCACAGGGAAGCGCAGCTCCACGCCGTTTGAGTTGACGTTGGCGGTGATGTCGCCGGCGCAGACGTTCTCAACGCACGCCTGCGCCTCGCCGTCCGCCGCGCCCTCTGCCGTGACGTCGATGCGGCGTTCCTGCGCGAGCGGCGCGTCTGACTCGTCAAGGTAGAGCAACGACACCGTCGCCGCGGCGCGCAGTATGGCGCGGCCGCCCTCCTGCCGCACGTTGACGCTGCCGAAGCAGACGTCCGCGCTCAGCACGCACTTGACCTCCGTGCCGGTATCAAACTGCTCGCGCACGCTTTCGGTCACCGTCGTGACCTCCGGCGCCTGCCAGAGCTCGACGCGCTCCATCTGCGCGTCAAGGTCGTATGCGGTGCTGTACAGGTCGGTGATGCAGCAGACGCTCTCCTGCTCGCGCAGAACAAGGAACGCGCTGAGCAGCAGCTTGACGCTGACCGCGCGCCCGTCGCCGCCCTCTGCGGTATGTATCTCGCTGTCCGAGAGGTTCAGCGCCACGGACACGCTCGCCTCGCCGTCTTCGTCCGGCGCGCCGTCAAGGATCTGCGAAAACGGCAATTCCTCGGAATAGGAGCAGAGCCTCCCGCTTTCGGACGTGTAGAGCAGCGACAGGCAGGCGACGCCCTTGAGCACCACCTTGCTGCCGAGGCTCTTTGCCTCCGTAACGCGCAGCTTGACGCGGGAGCAGAGCAGCTCGCCGATGGCGTCGCGACCGCCGGGGAGCGTCAGTTCCTCGGCAAAGGTAAAGTTGCGCTCGCCCACGGAACGGATCAGCGACACCTCGTGCTTCTCGCAGAGCATCTGGATCGCGTAGCGCTCCTGCTCGGCGATCTCGCCGCAGGTTGTCAGCACCGCGCGGCAGTACGGCGTCACGCGCCACTCGATGCTCAGACGCGTAAACAGCTTGCGCGGGTTCAGCAGCCGCGCCTCAGCGCCGCAGACGCGGCCCTCCAGCGCGGCGTCCTCGCAGCCGTCAGGCAGGCTCGCGCTCTGCTCAAACGGAATGGCATACTCCATCGAGCGCAGGCCCTGCGCGTCTTCCGCCAGATACAGCAGCGTCAGCTTGACCGATCCCGACGCCGTCAGCTTTCCGTCCGCGACCGCGCGGGAGCGCAGCAGCAGGCAGGCGTTTACCTCGACGATGCGGGCAATATCGGGCGCGTAGTCCGGCACGACAGTCTCCGCCGTCTCCTCGTCGGTAAGCGTCAGCGGCGTGCCTGGGCGGTAACCTTCAAATCGTTCCTTTTGCAGTTCCAGCTCCATGGTAACTCGTCTCCTTTGGCATGGTGTTGCTCTACTCTATGCCAAAGCGGACAAATATATGACGGCTAGTCTTTCATTTCTTCCGCTTTGATCCCGAACAGACGGCGCAGAATACCGCTGAGCGCCTTGGGCGATTTCCAAACGACGATCTTCATGCACTCACCTCCTCTTCAACAATCCAATGCCGCAAAAAATAAGGAGCGCCGCGATCAGGAGCATGAGAAAGCCCACGGGAAAGATCGCCACGATCAGGATCGATATGCCCAGCGCCAGCGCGCAAAGCCCGATCAGCTTCCACGTCCTCCAACACATATACCTCTGCCCTCCCCGATTTTGTGACACTCCATTATATGGACGCGTCGCGCCGTCGGTCACAGAGAAAAAAGGGTCCGCGGGAGTTTCCCGCGGACCCTTTGCTCATCAGTATAAAATCCATGCAAAGTAAACAGCGTCTACTTTTAAATGAGGCATTTAATCAGAGATTCGTATCAGATATCCCATTCTTTTAAATCTTTGAGCTCGCGGTAGAGCCGCAAATAGCTCTCATGCCGCCCCTGAACGAGCTTGCCGTCACGCAGCGCCCCGAGCACCGCGCAGCCATCCTCTTTCGTGTGGCTGCACCCGACGAAGCGGCAGGAATCAATGTACGGCGCGAAGTCGGGAAACGTCTCCGGCAGATGCTGCTTGAGCGCAAGGCTCAGCGTGTCCGCGTCGAACGACGAAAACCCCGGCGTGTCGATGATCTCCGCGCCGCCCGCAATGCGGTACAGCTCCACATGCCGCGTCGTATGCTTGCCGCGGCCGAGCGCCTGACTCACCTCGCCCACCTTGATCTGATAACTCGGGTCGAGCGCGTTCAAGATGCTGGACTTGCCGACGCCGGAATTTCCTGTAAAGGCAGACAACTTGCCGGATATGAATTTCCTTAGCTCCTCCAATCCCTCGCCGGTTGCCGCGCTGACGCGGACGACCGGATAGCCCGCGCGAGCGTAGTAGTCGCGCAGCGCCTCGCCGGAGGCGAGGTCGCATTTGTTGACGCACACCAGCACGTCGCAGCCCTTGAGCGCCGCGATGGCGGTCATACGGTCGATGAGGTACGGTTCGGTCCGCGGGATCGCCTCGGAGGCAATGATGACGAGTTGGTCGATGTTCGCGACCGCGGGGCGGTCAAAGCTGTTGCGCCGCGGCCCGATCGCCTCGACGACGCCTTCCCCGCCGCCGAGCGCCGTACACTCAACATGATCGCCCACCAGCGGAGAAACGCCCTCCTTACGGAACTTGCCCCGCGCTTTGCAGGTCAAAAGCGTGCCGTCGCCGATATCGACGTAGTAGAAGCCGCTGAGCGCCTTCTGGATCCGTCCGGTCACGCGCCCGCCTCCGTGCCGCTGTCCGAAGACTCGGCTCCCGCCGCCGCGCCGTCCGTCGTTTCGGGCGCGTTCGCCTGCTCCGGCCCAAGGCTGACGGTCAGCTTGATCGTGCTGCCCTGCTGGACCTCCGTGGTCGGCGGGACGCTCTGGCTGATCACATAGTCGATGGGCACGACGGCGTCGTTCGCGTATTCGATCAGGCATACGAGCCCGAGATCGCTGACCATCTGCTGCGCCTGCGGCAGCGGGATGTTGGTCAGCGTGGTCACGATCGACGTGGGCGTCTTCGGCCCCTTGCTGATGACCAGCATCACGACGTCGCCGTCCCGAAGCTCCTCTCCCTCGGCGGGATTGCTGCGAATGACGTAGCCGGCGGAGACGGAGTCGTTGTACTCCTCCGCCGAATCGTCGATCACGACGCTCACGTCGAGCTGACGCAGCAGGATCGTCGCGGCGCGATGCTCCTGATTCACCACGTTCGGCATGACGTCGGACTTGACGCCCGTGCTGACAAACACTGTGATCTCACGGTTCTCGCGCACCGTCTTGCCAGCGACCGGCGACTGCTCGATGATTTGTCCCGCCTCGTACTCGGCGCTGGCGCGCTGTCCGATCTGCGTGATTACAAACACGTCCTTGATATCGGGGTCCGCCTCGGCTTCTTCAATGGTCCTGCCGATCAGATTCGGCACCTCAAACTCCGTCTGCGGCGGCTCAATATCTTCAAAGCTGCCCCAGATGAGCCGCCAGAGTCCGAACAGCGCCGCGGCGCAGACCGCAATGATGGCGGCGACAATGAGCGCCTTAGGCAGAATAGGCTGGCGGACATCTTCATACTCTGCCTCGATCAATTCGTCGTCATCTTCCTTCTTTGCGAGGCGCGAAGTCACGTCTTTGACGGCGGGCAGGAACTGCGTCGGTTCTTTGGAGGCCTTCTCGTGCAGCTCCTCGATGGTAAAATCCAACGTCGTATCCGGATTCTTGCGGAACTCCTCCAGATCGGCGATCATCGCCTCCGCCGACTGGTAACGCTTGTCTATGTCGGAGGCCATCGCCTTCATGCAGATTTTCTCAAGCGCTTCCGGCACGGTCGGGTCGATCTCGCAGGGCGAGAGCGGCACCGAGCTCAAATGCTGCAACGCGACGGAAACGGCGCTGTCGCCCTCGAACGGCAGACGGTTTGTCAGCATCTCGTAGAGCACGACGCCGGCGGAGTAGATATCGGAGCGCGCGTCGGTGCGGTCGCCCTTCGCCTGCTCCGGCGAGATATAGTGCACCGAGCCGAGCGCCTGCTGCGTCATCGTCTGCTGCGCGGCGCTTTCCAGACGCGCGATGCCGAAGTCGGCGATCTTGACGCTGCCGTCGCGCAGGATCATGACGTTGTGCGGCTTGATATCGCGATGGACGATGCCGCGCGAGTGCGCGTGGCTGAGGCCGCGCATGATCTGGGTGATGAAGTGCAGCGCCTCGCGCCAATTGAGCTTGCCGCGCCGCTCCATATACTGCTTGAGCGTGATGCCGTCGATCAGCTCCATCACGATATACTCCGTCTCGCCTCGCGAGACGTCGTACACCGAGACGATGTTCGGGTGCGAGAGCATCGCGACCGCCTGCGACTCATCGCGGAAGCGGCGGCGGAACTCCGCGTCCTCCGCAAGATCGCTTTTGAGTATCTTGACCGCGACAAGACGGTTCAAACGGTGGTCCTGCGCCTTATAGACCATCGCCATGCCGCCGGTACCGATGACTTCGAGCAGCTCGTAGCGGCCGTCGAGCTGCTTGCCGATCATGTTATCCAACCTGACCCACCTCCTTTTCGGTGCGGATCAGGACTGCCGTCACATTGTCCGGCGCACCGCGGCTCTTGGCGAGCTCCAGCAGGCGCTGCAGCGCCGCCTCGCCGTCGCTTTCGGCGCGAACGATCTCCAACAGCTCGCTGTCCTCCGCCGTGACGATCAGGCCATCCGAGCACAGCAGCAGGCTGTCTCCTTCCGCGAGTTCAACGGTGAAAACGTCGCAGGCCGTGTTTTCGTCGGGCCCGAGCGCGCGCGTGATCAAATTGCGGTTCGGGTGCGTGCGCGCCTCCTCGCGCGTGATGTCGCCCGACTCGATCATCTCCTCGACGACCGAGTGGTCGCGTGTGACGCGCGCAATGCCGTCCGCGCCGATGTGGTAGGCGCGGCTGTCGCCGACGTTGCAGACCACCGCGACGTCGCTCGACGCGATCGCCGCGACGAGCGTCGTGCCCATGCCGCGGTATATCTCCTCTGTCTGCGCGCGCTCATAAACCGCCGTATTCGCCCGCGCCACGCAGAACGAGGCCATTTCCCGTACCTGCTCCACCGTCATGTCGACGTGGGCGAGCTTGTGCAGCTCCTCCATAAAGGTCGAGACCGCAAGCGAGCTCGCAAGCTGCCCGCCGCTGACGCCGCCCATGCCGTCGCAGACGACCGCGACGACGGTATCCGGCGCGCCAAACGCCTCGAACGCGTAAGTATCCTGATTTTCATGGCGGCGCAGACCGACGTCTGTCATGCCCCATGTTCTCATGCTTCCTCTCTCCCTTCCATCGCCTTGCGGCGAAGTTGCCCGCAGGACGCGTCGATATCGCCGCCGAGGCTGCGCCGTACGGTTGCCGTGACGCCATGCGACTCAAGCCGCTTCTGAAACGCGGCGACGCGCTTGCTCGGCCTGAACTCGCTCTCGACCACGTCGTTGAGCGGGATCAGATTCACATGCCCGGGCATACCGCGTATCTTCTTCGCCAGCAAATCCGCCTGCGCGTCGGAGTCGTTTACGCCGTCGATCATGGCATATTCAAACGAAATGCGGCGCCCGGTCTTTGTAAAATATCGGTGGCATGCGTCGAACAGATCTTCCACGTCATACGCGTTGTTCACCGGCATGATGCGCGAGCGCGTCGCGCTGTCCGGCGCGTGCAGCGAGACCGACAGCGTCAGTTGCAAGCCCATCTCCGCGAGACGGTCGATGCCCGGCACCACGCCGCAGGTGGACAGTGAAATGTGCCGCATGCCCATATTCAGCCCATCGGGGTGGTTCGCCAGCTCCAAAAACCGCAGCACATTGTCGAGGTTGTCCATCGGCTCGCCAATGCCCATGAGTACGATGTTCGAGATCTCCACGCCGCTGTCCAGCCGCGTGAACAGCACCTGATCGAGCATCTCGGACGGCGCGAGGTCGCGCGCCTTGCCCGCGACGGTCGAGGCGCAGAACCTGCAGCCCATGCGGCAGCCGGCCTGCGAGGAGATGCACACCGTATTCCCGTGATGATACGACATGAGCACCGTCTCAATGCAGTTCCCGTCGCGCAGCTCCCAGAGGTATTTGACCGTGCCGTCGAGCCGCGAGACCTGTTTACGCGCCACCTTCGGCGCGGTGATGTAATAGCGCTCCGCGAGCTTCGCGCGCAGCGGCTTCGAGAGGTTGCTCATCTCGTCGAAGCTCGTCGCGCCGCCTTGCAGCCAGGCGAAGACCTGCTTCCCGCGAAACGCCGCCTCGCCCATATCGGTCAGCGCGTCCGTGATCTCGCTCTGTGTCATGCTTTTGATGTCTGTCATGCTTTCTTCCGTCTCATCTTGCTGATATAGAATCCGTCCGTACCGTGCGTCTGCGGCCAGAGCGTGATGCTCCCCGCCGCCTGTCCGTCCGGCAAATCAAACGTTTCGTAGGCAAATTCGTCATGCTCGCGCAAAAACGCGTCCATAACGCCCTCATTTTCCTCCGGCAGTACCGTGCAGGTCGAGTAAACAAGCACGCCGCCCGGCTTCACATACCGCGACGCGTTCGCGAGGATCGCGCCCTGTATCTCCGGCAGCCCCGCGAGCGCGGACGGGTCCTTATACCGGATATCCGGCTTCTTGCGAATGATGCCGAGGCCCGAGCACGGCACGTCGCACAGCACAGCGTCGAAGGCGGCTTCCCACGCGGGACGGAACTCCCGTCCGTCCGCCGCCTCCGTTGCGATACAGGCGATCCCCAAACGCTCCGCGCCGTCGCGAATACGCTTTAATTTGTTCTCGTGTAGGTCGCAGGCGACGATCGGGCCCTCGTTCCGCATGGCAAAGGCGGCGGAAAACGATTTCCCCCCGGGCGCCGCGCAGACGTCGAGCACGCTCATGCCCGCTTCCACGCCCGCGACGAGCGACACAAGCCGCGCCGCGGCGTCCTGCACCGTAAATTCGCCGCGATAAAACGCAGGCAGGGTCGTCAGGTCGCCGACGCCGGAAAGCTCAAGACAATCCGGCATCCACGGATGCGGCTCAGCCTCGATCCCTGCGCCTGCAAGCTCCGCGATCAGCTTCTCCCGCGTCGTTTTGAGCGGATTGACCTGCGCCGTCACCGGCGCGACGGCGTTGTCGGCGCGCAGGAACGCCTCGGCGTCCCCCCTGCCGAGCAAAGCCACCATGCGCTCCGTCAGCCACTTCGGATGGCTCGTTTCAACGCACAGGCGTTCGATCTCGTCCTCCGGCAGCGCGGGCAGCTTCGCCTTATGCTGCGACAGCTTCCGCAGCACCGCGTTGACCAATCCCGCCGCCGCGCCGCGCTTCGACGCTTTGGCAAGCTCGACGGACTCGTTGACCGCCGCGCTGTCCGGCACCTTGTCGAGAAACAGGATTTGATACGCGCCGATACGCAGAATATCCGGCAGCGGCTGCTGTAAGTGGTCGAGCCGCTGCGAGCAGTACGCGCCGAGATAGTGGTCGAGCAGCATGCGGTTTTGCAGCACGCCGTAGACAATGCGGCTGGTCAGCGCCGCGTCCGCCGCGCAGGGGGCCTCGCGCTTCACTTCCGCCGCGAGCGCCGCGTCCGCCCACGCGCCGCTTTGGCGGCAGGCGTTCAGCACGCGCAGCGCGCTCATTCTCGCGCTCATACGAGGATCGCGCCAGGCGCGACGCGTTTGCCGTTCAGCCACGCGTTCGCCGCCATGCGTTTGCCGCCCTCGCTCTGCAATTCGGTGATGAGGATACTGTTTCCGTCGCCGCAGGCGGCTTCAATGCCGCGTTTTGCGGCGCGGAGCGTGCCCGCGGCGTCGGCAGTCCTGCCGCCGCGCTCGGCGCGCCAGACCTTGGCGGTCTTGCCGTCCAGCGTCATCGACGCGCAGGGCCACGCGACCAAGCCGCGTATTTGGTTGATGATCTGCTCCGCGCTCTTGTTCCAATTGATCGGCGACATCTCGCGCGAGAGCATCGAGGCATAGGTAGAGTCCGCGTCGATTTGCGGCGTACGCGCGGCCGAACCGTCCGCGATGGCGGGAATGGTCTCCGACAGCAGATCCGCGCCCAGCTCGGCAAGCCGCGCGAACAACTGCTCCGCGTCCTCGTCGGGGCCGATGGGCGTGGCGCGGACGCTGATGATATCGCCCGCGTCGAGCTTCCTTGCCATATACATGATCGTCACGCCGGTCTCCGTCTCGCCGTTCAGGATCGCCCAATTGATCGGCGCTGCGCCGCGGTACTTCGGCAAAATCGACGCGTGGACGTTGATGCTGCCGAGCGGCGGCGCCGCGAGGATATCCTCCGGCAGGATCTGACCATACGCCGCCACGACCGTCAGGTCGGGCTTCAACGCGCGCAGCAGCGCAAGCGCTTCTTCGCCGCGCATGCGCTCCGGCTGGTAGACAGGCAGGCCAAGCGTTAAGGCGTACTCCTTAACAGGCGGCGCCGTCAGCTTTTTGCGATTGCCTGGCTTGTCCGGCTGCGTAAAAACGCCGACAATCTCATGCCCGTCCGCCGCCAGGCGGCGAAGCGAGGCGACCGCGAAATCGGGTGTGCCCATAAAGACGATCCTCATTCGTCCTCCTCAAACTGCTCGGGATGATCCTTGATATACTGCTCCACTTCCTCGTCGGAGAGCAGGTGGTCGCACCGCTCGGTGTAGAGGTGCCCGTCCAGATGCTCGATCTCGTGGCAGAAGCAGCGGGCGGTAATGTCCTCGTCCTCGACCTCGAAGAACGCGCCGTCGCGGTCCTGCGCGCGGACGCGCACCTTGTACGGGCGCGTGACGACGCCGTAGCGCCCGGGGATACTCAGGCAGCCCTCAAGGCCTGTCTGCTCGCCCTCTTCGCCGATGATCTCGGGGTTGATGAGCTCGATGATCTCGCCCTCGCTGTCCTCGACGATGCAGACGCGGCGCAGAATACCGACCTGCGGCGCGGCAAGGCCGACGCCGCCGGCTTCCTCGAGCGTTTCCGCCATGTCGTCCAGCAGCGTATGCAGCCGCTCGTTGAACTCCGTCACGGGACGGCAGACCTTTTCGAGCACGGGGTCGCCGCGCTCGACGATTTTGCGAATCGCCATAGTCATTCTCCTCTATTGTAATGCGTTGCAGTCGGCAAAAATGTCTAAACTGCGGTTTTCACTGTGCTTATGGAACGCGAACAGGAACTCGGAGACGAGCTTTCGCACCTCCGGCGTGTTCTTCGCGACGATGTACACACGGTAGCGGTAGCGGTTGTTCACCTTGACGATGGGCGCGCTCGCGGGACCGAGCACCTCGCTCTGCATCGCGCGCAGCGTTTCACGCCGCTCGGCTTCAAATTTCAGCGCCTCTTTCAGCGCGCCGCAGGCGCGCAGCACCTGACCCTCGTCCGCGCCGCTGACCGTCAGGGTAAACAGGTCGGCGAACGGCGGGTAACGCCGCAGCTTCCGCATGCGGATCTCGCTTTGGTAGAACGCTTCGTAGTCCTGTGCCGCGGCGGCGCGGATCACATCGTTTTCGGGCGTAAAGGTTTGAATGACCGCCCTGCCCTGCTTGCCGCCGCGCCCCGCGCGGCCAACGACCTGCGCCAGCAGACTGAACGTCCGCTCCGCGGCGCGATAGTTGTCGACGTAAAGCGACAGATCCGCCGCCAGCACGCCGACCAGCGTCACATTCTCA
>JAFTGG010000275.1 GCA_017458025.1 Oscillospiraceae bacterium
CTCGTATTTTGTGCCTTGCGCTTTCGCGAGAAGCAGCCTGTAGTCCTCCATGTTCGGGTAGACGAGCCCGCGCATCATGTCGATCTCGGTATCCTGCCAGAGGTTGCCGTCGCTGCGGACCGCGTTTACCGACCTCGCGGTATGGGCGTCCAGCCAGGCGTTCAGCTTTTCCACGGCGGGCGCGACGAGCTGGTCGAACAGGTCGGCCTTGTCCAGACAGTGGCGGTAGATACCGGCGGCGGTCATGCCGCAGCGTTCGCCGATGCGCCGCATGGAGGCGTTTTCAAAGCCGTATTCCAAAAACTCCTCCCGCGCGGCGGCCATGATCTTGATATGGTTCTTCGTCTTGTCTCTCGGCATAAACGCGCCCCTGTTTTCGCCCGCATGTTAGCTAACGCTAATCAAATTAGCATATTTTTAAAGCCGTGTCAAGCATCGGCTCAATAGCAAATTTGCGGCTTCACGGGGCTTGCTCCGCGGCGTCGCGGAAGAAGCGGCTTGCCGCCATCTATCGCGCGACGAAGAAAATCGCTATGGAATTTTCAACGGCGCGGTGCTATAATATCCATGCGCCAATGCGCGCGGCGCTTTTCCGCCGGCGTTGGGAAGACAATGGAATACAATTTTTTTATTTGCCCTGTGGTTAGGGCACGCTAACTAAAAGCGCGGCCGCGGGGCGCGCACGCCGGAGAGACGGCGCCTTTTCGCTTTGCCGCATGGACGCCGCCGCCGGACCTTACAGACGCAGGGAGGGCATGACAAATGATACAAATTACAGAGCTGCCGGAAAGCAAGCTGGACGAGATCGCCGCGCAGATCGGCGAATCGTTCTGCGACTACCCCTATGAGGCGGGCGAGGGCGGCCTCAAGGCGATGATCCCGTCGCGGGAAGCGATGAACGCCTATATGAAGGCGCTGGTGCGCGCGGGGATCGCGAGCGGCACGTTTTACGCCACGAGCGAGCGCGGCGAGGGCTATATCCTGCTGACGGACTCCTTCGGCGGCCATCCCGACGCAAAGACGCTTGCGAAAATGTTTGGGGAGATCAAGGACGCGCTGGGCGGCTGGAAGCGGGCGGCGGCGTTTTTTAAGGCCGCGGCCGGCGGCGGGGAAACGCTCGAAACGAAGATGAAGAAGAAAAAACGCCCGTTCGTCAAGGTGGAAATGCTGCTGGTGACGAAGCCCTATCAGGGGCAGGGCTATATGCGTCGGCTGATGGAGTTCGCCTACGAGCAGGCGGACGCGAAGCGCGCCGCCGTGATCCTTGACACCGACGCGCGCGGCAAATGCGCACGGTATGAGCACCTCGGCATGAAGCTCGCGGGCGTTCGGGAGACGGCGGGCTATCAGTTGTACGACCTGATACGGGAGCCGGAGGAATACGTTTTGACCGCCGACGCGTCCCGACGCGCCGCCGTGATCGAGCCGCGCGCCGTGGCCGGTACGAACTCCTGGGGCAGCGCGGCGTATGAAAAGGCGCTGCGCGGCGACAGCGTGGACGAGGGCGTGCTCAAAGAGACGGTCAACGAGGCGCTGGGCCTTGGCCTGACTGTCTTTGACACGGCGCAGGATTACGGCTTCGGCGAAGGGCAGCGGCTGATCGGGCGGCTTTGCCCGCCGGAGGCATTGATCTCGGCGAAGTACACGCCGGGGACGAAGTACGGCAGCGGTCAGGTGATCCGCTCGTTTGCGAAGGACTTGGCCGACTTCGGGCGGGATTACGTCGATATCTATTGGCTGCACCTGCCGAACCACATCGAGGAAAACCTCGGCGAGATGATCGAGCTGTATCGCGCGGGACGCGTCGGGCACATCGGCGTGTCCAACTTCGACTTGGACGAGTGCAAGCGGGCGAAAGCGATTCTAAACGCGGCGGGCGTGCCGCTGTTCGGCGTGCAGAACCATTACAGCCTGATCGCGCGGGAGTGGGAGCAAAACGGCCTTCTCGCGTGGTGTAAGGAGAACGGCGTACAGTTTTGGGCGTGGGCGGTGCTGGAGGAGGGCATCCTCGTCCCGCAGGGGCCGGACGAAAGGGC
The DNA here is from genome assembly GCA_017458025.1 of Oscillospiraceae bacterium. Classification (GTDB taxonomy): domain Bacteria; phylum Bacillota; class Clostridia; order Oscillospirales; family Oscillospiraceae; genus Hominicoprocola. The sequence continues at coordinate 2,037 of JAFTGG010000275.1, forward strand.
GTCGATCATGAAGACGATCTTCCAAAGAAAGCGCAAGCGGCTCGCGCCGCTGCACGCGCGTATGGCGGAGCTCGGCGCGGCCCACGGCCTGACGGCGGCGCAGGTCGCGATCGCGTTCTGCTCGTCGAAGGGCGTTGTGCCGGTGTGCGGCTGCCGCAAGCCGTATCAGGCAAAGCAGTTGGCGGAGGCGGCCGCCGCGACGCTGCCGGAGGACGAGCTGCGCGCGCTGGAAGCGGCGGCGGACGCCGCCGGCGTCAAGGTGCTCGGCGCGGATATGTTCCGCTTCGCGGTAAAGAAGAACTAGGGGGGCCGGCATGAAAGTATTGGTCTACGGCGCGGGCGTGATCGGCTGTTACCTGACGCACGTCCTCTGCGCGGCGGGAAACGACGTGACGCTGCTCGCGCGCGGCAAGTGGAAGGATACGCTGGAGACGCGCGGCCTTGAGATACGCCATCATTTACAGCGCCGCACGACGCTCGACCGCCCGCGCATCATCGGCGCGATTCCGGACGAGCGCTTCGACGCGGCGTTTGCCGTGCTGCCATATCACCAAATGCCGGATATCCTCGGCGATCTCGCGGCGGTGGACAGCCCGCTCGTCGTGCCGGTGGGGAACAATTTCTCGCCCGCGGAGATGGAGCGCGCGATCAAGGCGCGGAGCAAAGCGCCGAAAACCGTCCTGTTCGGCTTTCAGGCGACCGCGGGAGAGCATCAGGCGGAGCGGATCGTCTGCGAGCGGCTGGGCGCGGGCACGATGGATATCGGCGCGCTGCACGCTTTGCCGTCGCGCGACCTGCGGCTGTCGTTGGAGGCCGCGTTTCGGGGGACGGGCTACAGGCTGCATTGGCAATCTGACATGGAGGCCTATCTCATCTGCCACGCGGCGGCGATTCTGCCGATCGGCTACGCGGTCTACGCGGACGGCGGCGACCTGCGCGCCTCGACTCCGGCGCAGCGCAAGGCGATGATGGCGGCGTCGCGGGAGGCGTACGATATGCTCGCGGCGCAGGGGCTCCCGATCCGGCCCGTCGGCGACGACGGCTTTTACCGCGGCGGCGCGAAGTACGCGGCGATGAAGCTGCTCTATTTTCTCATGGGCAAGACGGAGATGGGCGATCTGATCGCCTGCGCGCATTGCCGCCGCGCGTCGCGGGAGATGGAGCTGATCGACGAGGGCTTCGCGGAGGTTCGGGCGAAGACGCCCGATTTTCCCATGCCGGCGTGGGACGCGCTGCGCGCCTCCATGCCGCCGTGGGAGGAGATCCATAGGACATACGGAGGCACGCGGCCCGGAGCGTAAAACCGTTTGCTTTTTATTGCCTGGACACGGGATGTGCCGAAATGTCGGCGGCGGAAAAAATCATGAAGAAAAGCTGTGGATCAAAAGCGAGATCGACGCGCGGCTTCCCAAAGCCGAAAGCGACGTGCGGCAAGAGCATGACGCGGACCTGTTTCAGCGTGGAGCGGGACGGCTTCTACGGCGCGCCCTTTGATAAGAAATTGGCACTTGACAAATAATAAGTGTTAGCGTAAACTAACTAAAAAGAAAGCGCGGCACGAGCGCGCGAAGCACGCGCGATCTCAAATTGGTGTTTTTAATTTGAGATCAGTATAAAAAGCGTAAGCTTTTTATTCGACAATAGTATTATTCGCGGCGAATGTTAGCGGACACTAACTATATGCGAAAGGAGTTTCGGTATGAGCGTGGTGATCGTCGGCGGAAATGAGCGCATGGAGCGCCAGTATAAAGATTTATGCCAGGCGTATCGGTGCAGCGCGAAGGTCTACACCAAAGCCGAGGGCATGAGCAGCAAGGTCGGTTCGCCCGATCTGCTGGTGCTTTTTACGGGAACGATGTCGCACAAGATGCTGCAAGGCGCGCTGTGCGCGGTGAAGGGTAAGAATACGATCATCGCGCGCTCACATTCAAGCTCGATGACGGCGCTGCGCGGCATCCTTGAGTCGCACACGGCGGGGGCTGTCTGATGTCCGAGGAGTATCTGGTCGACCATGCCGCGCCGACGCTGGCGGGGCTGAAAACGGGGAGCTTGTTCCCGTGCTCGTATGACGCCTACGATGAGCTTAAGGCGGAAATCGGCGCAGTCAATCGGGCGCTGGCGGCAAAGGGCCTGCGTTTGATCCCCATGCGCCGCGATGGGAAGCGGGCCCTGCTGTATCTGTATCGACCCGCGCGGCTGAAGGAGGACTTGTCCGCGGAGGACGCCGCGGAGCTGCTGCGCGCGGCGGGCTATCCCGACCTGCGGCAGGAGCGCTGCGTGACGGAGCTGATGAAGCGGCTTCGGGCCTACGGCGACTTCCCGCATGAGATTGGGCTGTTTTTGAGCTATCCGCCCGAAGACGTGCGCGGGTTCATCAAGCATCGCGGGCATAACAGCAAGCTCGACGGCTGCTGGAAGGTCTACGGCGACGTGGAACGGGCGCGGAAGCTGTTTCGCGCCTATAAAAAATGCACAGACTGCTACAACAGGCAGAAGGCGATGGGCGTGCCCCTCGACCGGCTTGCGGTGGCTGGCTGAAATAACAATTCAAAAGGAGAACACGGACATGAGTAAGGTAGCGGTAGTCTATTGGAGCGGTACGGGCAACACCGAGGCTATGGCGAACGCGGTCGCCGACGGCGCGCGCAAGGCCGGCGCGACCGCGGAGCTGTTCGCGGTGGGCGATTTCAGTGCGGATAAGGTCAGCGGCTATGACGCGCTGGCATGGGGCTGCTCGGCGCAGGGCGACGAGGTGCTGGAGGAGTACGAGTTCGAGCCGAAGTTCGACGAGTGCGCTTCCGCGCTCGCGGGCAAGAAGGTGGCGCTGTTCGGATCCTATGGCTGGGGCGACGGCGCGTGGATGCGTTCCTGGGAGGAGAAGTGCTCCAATAAGGGCATCAGCCTCGCGGCGGAGAGCGTCATTTGCAACGAGGCGCCGGACGACGACGGCGTGGCGAAGTGCAACGCGCTCGGCGCGGCGCTGGCATAACACGGAACGAGCCGCGGAATACGTCTTGACGTGTTCCAACGGCGCCAAAATAAAAGGGCAAAACAGGCGCGAACCCGCCGATGGCACGGGTTCGCGCCATTTCTTTGCCAAAAACGGCGGATTCCGTATCGACGACCTCCTTGCCGACAGGGGCATTTTTCGGCCTGCTCGGAAGGGCGGAAAAGGAACCGATTCCCCTGAAGCGGGCATATCCTGTATGAGTAAAGAACGAGGAGTTGGTTTTGATGCGGAAAATGGAACGGTTCGCCGGATATGTGCGTACGCTTCAGAGAAGGCCGGACGCCTGGGCGGCGCTGTCGGGGAGCGAGGCTTACCCCGACGTGTCGGGGCTCGTGCGGTTTTATCAAACGAGAAGCGGCGTTCTCGTGGCGGCCGAAGTATCCGGCCTGCCCGAGGACGCGGACCCGTGCGGCAAAAACATTTTGGGCTTCCATATTCACGGCGGGGCACAGTGCGCGGGAAATGAGGCCGATCCCTTTGCCGATGCGCTGGGGCATTACAATCCCGACGATTGCCCGCACCCCGCGCACGCGGGGGATATGCCGCCGCTGTTTGTGAATCGGGGCGATGCGTTTCAGGCGTTTCTGACGGATCGCTTCTCTGTGCGCGAAATCGTCGGCAAAACGGTCATCGTTCATTCGTCGGCGGATGATTTTACCTCGCAGCCTGCGGGAAACGCGGGAACAAAGATAGCCTGCGGACCAATCAAAACCCGTTTCCGGCTGCCTTAAGCGGATAAACGGCAGAAGGGCCGAACCGCGTGACCCTGACTGCCGTTTTGATACCAAAATCCTTATGTTGATTTTTTGCTTCGCCCGTTATATACTGGCCGCAAGCTGAACAGGCCCTCGGGAGCCGGGTCACAAATGTGATAGTAGATGCATAACATCTACGGGACAGTAGCAAACCATACTGTTTCCGTAGATGTTTTTCATTTCGGGAGCAGATTTTCGGAGGGACGCCTTATGAACAATCAAACGCGGCTCGCCATGAGAGCTTCATGGGTTACCGTCATTGCAAATTCGCTCCTGTCCGCCGTCAAGCTTGCCGCGGGGATTTTCGCGCGCTCCGGCGCGATGGTCTCCGACGCGGTCCATTCGGCGTCGGACGTGTTCAGCACGGTCATCGTGATGATCGGCGTGAAGGCCGCCGCGAAAGCGTCCGATCGGGAGCACCCCTACGGGCACGAGCGCATGGAGTGCGTCGCCGCGATCATTCTTTCGGCGGTCCTCGCGGTCACGGGACTTTTCATCGGGTATGAGGGCGTCGGAAAGCTCCTGTCCGCGCAGGAAAATGCGCTTCCGGTTCCGGGGCTTCCCGCGCTGCTCGCGGCGGTGCTCTCCATCGCGGTCAAGGAGGCGATGTTCCGATACACACGCCGCTGCGCGAGGCTCGCGGACTCCGAGGCGCTGATGGCGGACGCGTGGCACCACCGTTCCGACGCGCTCTCGTCCGTCGGCGCGCTCATCGGCGTTGCCGGCGCGCGGCTCGGCGTCCCCGCGCTCGACCCGCTTGCGAGCGTCGTCATCTGCGTGTTCATCGGCAAAGCCGCCGTTGACATTTTCCGAGACGCGATCGACAAGATGGTGGACCACAGCTGCGACGAAGATACGGAGAGGGCCATTCGGGAGCGCGTTCTTCGGCAAAGCGGCGTCGCGCGGATCGACCTCCTGCGGACGAGGGAGTTTGGGAACCGCGTCTACATTGAGCTGGAGATCTCGGTTGACGGCCGGCTGCCGCTCACAGACGCGCACGCGATCGCCGAGCGGGTGCACGACGACGTGGAATCCGCCTTTCCTAAGGTGAAGCACATCATGATCCATGTAAATCCCGCGTGACGCGGCCGGGTTTCGCCCGACGCTCCTTTTCCGGCTCGACAGCCCGTTCCCGCACGCCGTCTGCGGCGGTATCCGGCCCGCCTAATCCAATATTTTGACCGGCATCCATTTGAGGAAGTCGCCCGAAACCAAGCGATAATAAACGCCGTTCTTTTCCCCCAGCACGCTGTCATAGAAGCGGCTCTCGCCGTGGCTGTGCGCATAGACGACCTGCTCCGCGCGATACTCCTCCGCGATGCGCGTAAAGCGGCTCTCGTCCTCTAAGATGCTCGTCGGCGGATAGTGCAGGAACATGACGAACCTGCGGTATCCGTCCGCTTTCGCCGCTTCAAAGGAAATGCGGAGCCGTTCCGCTTCGCGCGCGACGATCTTTTTCGCGTGCTCCTCGTTTTTCTCGTCCCAGCCGACGATGCGTCCGCGGCGGTCGAGGTAAAACGGCCC
>JAFTGG010000276.1 GCA_017458025.1 Oscillospiraceae bacterium
ACGGGCGGGTGTTGGAGACCACTTGCGGCAACAGCGCCCTTGCCAAGGGCGGCAGCGGCGACGTGCTGACGGGAATCATCGCCTCTCTGCTCGCGCAGGGCGCGAGCGCGGAGCACGCGGCGGCGTGCGGCGTGTGGCTCCACGCCCGCGCGGGGGATATCCTGTCCGCGCCCCTGACGGCGTATTGCGCGACGCCGGAGGACGTGGTAAACACGGGACTGCCCGAAGCGTTTCGGGAAGTCATATAAAAAACCGGAGGATTTTCCTCCGGTTTTGTTCAGCCTTGGTTCTTCAGCCGCTTGTCGGACTTGACGGCAAGTCTGGTGCCGATGGACTGAAACGCCTGCACCAGCACGATCAGCAGCACGACCGCAGCGACCATGATGAGGTACTTGTAGCGGTAGTAGCCGTAGTTCATCGCGATCTTGCCGAGGCCGCCGCCGCCGATGATGCCGCTCATGGCGGAATATCCGAGGATGGTCGTGATGGCGATCGTCGCGTTGGAGATCAGGCTCGGGACGCTTTCGGGGATCATCACCTGCGTGATGATCTGCATCGGCGACGCGCCGAGGCTCTGCGCCATCTCGATGGTGTTCGGGTTCACCTCGCGGAGGCTGCCCTCCGCCAGCCGCGCGATAAACGGGAACGCCGCGATGACCAGCGGCACGATGCTCGCCACCGTGCCGACGACCGTGCCGACGATGAGGCGCGTCAGCGGGAACACCAGCACCATCAAAATGAGGAACGGCACCGAGCGCAGCAGGTTGATGACGACGTTCAGCGTCCGCATCAGCCATGCCGGCAGCGGGCGGATACCGTTCTTCTCGCCCACGACGAGGATCACGCCGAGCGGCAGGCCGATGACGATGGCGAACGCGGTCGAGAGAATGGTGACGTACACCGTCTCCCAGATGGCGAGCGGGAACTGCGTGCGGATAATCATGCCCGCTTCTTCGAGCACCTCGGGCGCAAACAGCTTCTCAAACATCCGGCTCCACCTCCTCTGCCAACACGTCGGGGCTCTTCGTCAAGTATTCGATGGCGGCGCGGACGGTCTCGCCGCCGCCGCGAATACCAAGCAGCATCGAGCCGTACTCGCGGCCCTCGATGGTCTTGGTCGAGGCGTAGGAGATGTTGGCCTCGATGCCCTTCTCCGCCGCCATGTGCGCGATGAGCGGCGTGGCGGTCGCCTCCCTGCCGTTGAACACGACGCGGATGGTGCGCTCGCCGGGTACGGCGGCGCTGACGGCCGCGTCGCCCTCGGGGTAGACGAGGCGCTTCGCCGCCGCGGACTTCGGGTGCGAGAACACCTCGCCCACCTCGCCCCGCTCGGCGATGACGCCGCCGTCGAGAATCGCGACGTGGCGGCATGCGCTCTCCACCACGCTCATCTGGTGCGTGATGATGATGACCGTGATGCCGGTCTTTTCGTTGATCGTGCGGATGAGGTCGAGGATGGACGCCGTCGTCGTGGGGTCGAGCGCGCTGGTCGCCTCGTCGCAGAGCAGGACCTTCGGGTTCGTCGCGAGCGCGCGGGCGATGGCGACGCGCTGCTGCTGTCCGCCGGAGAGCTGCGCGGGATAGGCTTTCGCCTTGTCCGCGAGCCCGACGGTCTCCAGCAGCTCCATAGCGCGTTTTTCGCGCCATTTTTTCTCGCCCCGGAGTCCGGAGAGCTTGAGCGGGAAGCAGACGTTGTCGAGACAGGTCTTCTGCATGAGCAGGTTGAAGCCCTGAAAGATCATCGTGATCTCGCGGCGCTTCGCGCGCAGCTCCTTGTCGCTGAGCGCGCCCATGTCCACGCCGTCGATGACGACGCTGCCCTCGGTGGGACGTTCGAGCATATTGATCGTACGCACGAGCGTGGACTTGCCCGCGCCGGACATGCCGATGATGCCGAAGATGTCGCCGTCGGCGATGGAGAGCGAGACGTTTTTGAGCGCCTCGACCTCGCCCTCGGCGGTGCGGAAGGTCTTGGACAGGTTTTTGATTTCTATCATAGCGATTCTCCCTCAAAAAAGAGCGGCGGAAGCCGCCGCTCTTTTTTGAGTATAACCGATTTACTTGAGCGCGTCAAGGCTGGACTGCTTGCCGCCGTAGAGGCCCATCGGCTCGACGTGGATCGCGGAGACGGAAACGACGTGCGTGCCGTTCTCGGCGTTGAAGTCTTCGAGGTACGGCAGATGCTGGAAGTAGTTGGCGTCGACCTCGCCGCTGTCGACGACGTTGTTGGGCTGAACGTAGTCGGTAAATTCGAGCACCTTGAGCGTGACGCCCTTCGCCGCGAGGATATCGACGACGACGTCGCTGAGGATCTCGGCGTGCGGGCTCGGCGTGGCGGCGACGGAGACGGTCTGGCCGTTCAGCGCGGCGTAGTCGACGCTGCTGTCGTAGCCGTCGGTCGGGTTGTCGACGGTGGAGACGACCGCGCCGTCATACTTGCTCGCGATGTAGTCCGCGACCGCCTGGCTCTCCAGCGCGGCGATGAGCGCCTTGATGATGGGCTCGTTCTCGCGGCCTTCCTTGACGGCGAGGATATTGGCGTAGTAGGAGCCGGAGCCCTCGATGGCCAGCGAGTCGGCGGTGGGGTTCAGGCCCGCGCCGAGCGCGTAGTTGGAGTTGATGATCGCGTAGTCGACGTCCTTGAGCACGCCGGGCAGTTGCGCGGCCTCGACCTCGTTGAACGTGATGTTCTTCGGGTTGCTCTCAATGTCGAGCGGCGTGGCGGTGATGCCGGCGCCGTCCTTGAGCTTGATGTAGCCCTGGGCTTCGAGCAGGAGCAGCGCGCGGGCTTCGTTGGTGGTGTCGTTGGGAATGGCGACGGTCACGCCCTTGCTCTTGGAGCCGCAGGCGGCGAGAGACAGGACGAGGACCAGCGCGAGAGCAAGAGATACGAGCTTCTTCATGGTGGATACTTCCTTTCTAAAAATAAATGCTTTCTACAAAATGAAACCGGGAGACCTCGACAGCCTCCCGGTCATTTCCGTGTTGACGCCTTTCAGCGTTGACCCTTGACGGAGAGCATATCGAAGCGGACGTCCATACGCATGCGCATGCACATCTCCATCATGGTCGTCATGGCGGTACGCTTCATGATCGCGCTCTCCTTTCCTCAAGGTTGCGGCTATCATAACACTGATTGCCTAGGGTGTCAATAGGTTTTTTAAAAATCTCCGAAAAATACAGCTTTTATCCGTTTTAGCCGCCTAAGTATGCCTTGCGGACCTCGTCGCTGTGGATCAGCTCGTCGCCGGTGCCGGAGAGCGTGATCTTGCCGGTCTCGAGGACGTAAGCGCGGTCCGCGACGGAAAGCGCCATCTGCGCGTTCTGTTCGACGAGCAGGATGGTCGTGCCCGCCTTGTGCAGCTTCTGAATGATGTCGAAGATCTGCTCGACGAGGATCGGCGCGAGGCCCATCGACGGTTCGTCCAGCATCAGCAGCTTGGGCTTGCTCATGAGCGCGCGGCCCATAGCGAGCATCTGCTGCTCGCCGCCGGAGAGCGTGCCGGCGATCTGGCGCTGGCGCTCCTTGAGGCGCGGGAACTGCTCGTACACGCGTTCAAGCGAAGCGGCGGTGTTGGCGTTCGGCTGGGTGTAGGCGCCCATCTCAAGGTTCTCCTCGACGGTCATCTGCAAAAAGATGCGGCGGCCTTCGGGGACCTGCGCGAGGCCGTGCTCGACGAGCTTGTGCGCCTGCACGTTCCCGATGTTCTTCCCGTCGAACGTGATGGAGCCGGTCTTGGAGCGCAGCAGGCCGGAGATGGTGTGCAGCGTCGTGGACTTGCCCGCGCCGTTCGCGCCGATCAGGGTGACGATCTCGCCCTCGTCGACGTGGAAAGAGACGCCTTTGATGGCGTGGATCGCGCCGTAATAGACATTGATGTCGTTGACGTTTAACAGTTCGGCCATCGTTACGCCTCCCTCTTCTTGTTTTTGCCGAGATACGCCTCGATGACGACGGGGTTGCTCTTGATCTCGTCGGGCGTGCCCTTGGCGATGACCTGACCGAAGTTCAGCACGCAGATGCCCTCGCAGATGCCCATGACGAGGTTCATGTCGTGCTCGATGAGCATGACCGCGATCTGGAACAGGTCGCGGATCTTGACGATGTTGTCCATCAGCTCCGCGGTCTCGGACGGGTTCATGCCCGCCGCCGGCTCGTCGAGGAGCAGCAGGCTCGGGTTCGTCGCGAGCGCGCGGACGATTTCGAGGCGGCGCTGCGCGCCGTAGGGCAGCGAACCCGCCTTGGCGTTCGCCAGATCCTGCATCTCAAAGATCTTCAGCAGCTCCAGGGCGCTTTCGTGGGCCTTCTGCTCCTCGCGCCAATAATTCGGCAGGCGGAACACGCCGCCCCACATGCCGTACTCGATGTGGTTGTGGAGGCCGAGCTTGACGTTGTCCTCGACCGAGAGATTGTTGAACAGGCGAATGTTTTGGAACGTACGGGCGATGCCGGCGCGGTTGACCTGCTCCGTCGTCATGCGGGAGGTATCCGCGCCGTCGAGCAGAATGGAGCCGCGCGTCGGCTGATACACCTTGGTCAGCAGGTTGAAGACCGTCGTCTTGCCCGCGCCGTTCGGGCCGATAAGGCCCGCGATCTCGGTGCGGCCGATCATGAGGTTGAAGTCGTTGACCGCGGTCAGGCCGCCGAAGTCGATGCCGAGGTGATGGCACTCCAGAATGGGGTTCGAGCCCACGTCGCGCTCGGGAATGACCGCCTTGCTCGGCACGGGCGCGAGCTTGGTCTTGGGACGGTTTTTGCTTTGTTCGCTCATTCCTCAGCGCCTCCCTTCTTGCCGAAACGGAACCGTTCAAAAAAGCTCTTGATGGTGGGATTGTTGCGCACCAGCATCACGAGGATCAGCACGATGGCGTAGACCAGCATGCGGTAGTCCGCGAATTGGCGCAGCGCCTCGGGCAGGATCGTCAGCGCCGCGGCGGCGATGATCGAGCCGAGCATGTTGCCGAGGCCGCCGAGCACGACGAACACCAGCACGAGGATGGAGGTGTTGAAGTCGAACTTGTTGGCGACGACGGTGGAGTAGTTGAGCGCAAACAGCGCGCCCGCCGCGCCCGCCATAGCGGCGGAGGTCACGAACGCCATCATCTTGTACTTCGTGATGGGGATACCGACGCTCTCGGCGGCGATGCGGTTGTCGCGGATCGCCATGATCGCGCGGCCCGCGCGGCTGTTGACGAGGTTGAAGATAATGATGAGGCAGATTAGGATGAGGATGACGCCCGCCGTATAGCTCGCGATCTTCTGAATTCTGCCGATGCCCATCGGGCCGGCGATGATGAGCCGCCCGTCCGGCTCAAGGTGCGTGTTGTCCTGCAGCAGGCTCATGTGGAAGCCGTGGCTGTCAAGGCCAAGGTAGAAGTTGTTGAAGATCGCCTTGATGATCTCGCCGAAGGCGAGGGTCACAATGGCGAGGTAGTCGCCGTTGAGGCGCAGCACCGGAATGCCGATGAGGAAGCCCATGATGCCGGCGAACAGCGCGCCGACGACCAGCGCCGCCGCGAGGCGGAGGGCCGGAGAGGGAATGGCGTTTTGCAGCGAGATCGCCGCGGTGACGCCCATGAACGCGCCGACGCTCATGAAGCCCGCGTGGCCGAGCGACAGCTCGCCGAGGATGCCGACCGTCAGGTTCAGCGAGATCGCCATCACGACGTAGGCGCAGATGGGGACGAGCATGCCCTTGAGCAGCGGGGACATCGCGCCGCCCGCCGAAACCGCCTGCAAGATGATGTAGGCGGCGATCACAAAGCCGTAGGTCAGGAAGCTCCTGCGGGAGGTCTTGGTCAGGTTCAGTTTCTTCATAGCCGCCACCTCACACTTTCTCGCGAATCTGCCTGCCGAGCAGGCCCGTCGGCTTCACCAGAAGCACGATGATCAGCACGGCGAACACGATCGCGTCGGACAATTGGGTGGAGATGTAGGTCTTGGCGAAAATCTCAATGACGCCCAGCAGCAGCCCGCCGAGGAACGCGCCGGGGATCGAGCCGATGCCGCCGAACACCGCCGCGGTGAACGCCTTGATGCCGGGCATCGAGCCGGTGGTGGGGACAAGGTTGGGGTACGCCGACATGAACAGCACGCCGGCGATCGCCGCGAGGCCGGAGCCGATGGCGAAGGTGACGGAAATGGTCGTGTTGACACTGATGCCCATGAGCCGCGCCGCGTCCTTGTCCTCGGAGCAGGCGCGCATCGCCTTGCCCATTTTCGTGTTGCCGGTGAAGGCCGTCAGCGCGATCATGATGACGACGTTGACGAGAATCGTCACCAACGTGACGTAGGAGATGCGGAGCGCGCCGCCAAACAGCTCGACGCCGGTCTTTTCAAAGACCGCGCCCTCCGGCGTCAGGACCGTCCTCGCAAAGAAGTTCGGAAACACCTTGGGGTTCGGCGTCCAGAGCAGCAGCGCGGCGTTTTGCAGGAAGTAGCTCACGCCGATGGCGGTGATGAGCACCGCGAGGCTCGGCGCGCTGCGCAGCGGCGCGTAGGCCAGCTTTTCGATCGTCATGCCCAGCACGGTACAGACGATCACCGCGAGCAGGACGCCGAGCAGCGGCGGCAGGCCGAAGCGGCTCGTCGCGAAAAAGCAGATATACGCGCCGACCATGATGACGTCGCCGTGGGCGAAGTTCAGCATCTTGGCGATGCCGTACACCATCGTGTAGCCCAGCGCGATGATCGCGTAGATACTGCCGAGGCTGATCCCGCTGATCAGGGAGTTGAGAAAACTCATGATTTGATACCTCGATACACACTTGTTGTTTCTGTCGAAAATACGGGCAAACGCGCATCGGAACAATGTCCGCGAAACGCCGACACCCCTCCGATACGCGCTTATCCGCCCAAGCGGGGAATGGGGCGCAAGCCCCATTCCCCACGGGGTGGGATCATTGCAGATTAGTCGAGACCGACGTAAGCGCCGTTCTGGATGATCATGCCCTTCGGGCTCTTGGACACCATGCCGTTCGCCCAGGTCATGCCGTCGCCGGTCAGGCCGTCGAAGGTCATGGTGGTGAACTGCTGGATCATCAGGTCGTTGATCTGCTCCGCGGTCATGTCGGGAGTGGCGCCGGCGGCTTCAAGAGCCTGCGCGTAAGCGTAAACGCAGTCATAGGCGTCAGCCGCGAACTGGTTGGGAACCTCGCCAAACTTCTCCTGATACTTCTTGACGAAGGCCTGGGTACGCGCATCGTCGGAGTCCGCGTTGAACGGGGTCAGAAGCATGACGCCCTCGGCAAGGGTGGTGTCAAAGCCCTCGAGGGTCAGGATACCGTCCATGCCGTCCACGCCGAACCACTTGGGGGAGTAACCGGCGGCCTTGGCCTGATTGAGGATCAGGGAAGCGGGCTGATAGTACATCGGCAGGAACACGAGCTCGGCGCCGTTCTTCTGCGCGTCGGCGACCTGAACGGAGAAGTCGGTGTCGTTGCCGTCGGCGAAGGTGGTGTCGCTCACGACCTCAAGGCCGAGACCCGGGGCGGCGGCCATAAAGGTGTTGTAAATACCCTTGGAATACACATCGTCGTTCTTCCAGATGACCGCGACCTTGGTGGCCAGCCCATTATCATGGATATACTGCGCGGACGCGGAGCCCTGGTTGGGGTCGGTGAAGCACATCTGGAATACGTTATCCTTGTAAGCGGCAGCGGTGCCGTCGCTGTTCATCGTGGTCGCGACGGTAGCGACGGAGGACGCAGACGGGGTCAGCGCGAAGATGCGGTCTGTGTAATTCTCGGCGGAGGTCGCCTCAGCGGGCTTGGAGGTGACGGAGCCCATCGAAATCTGCATGCCCCAGCCCTTCAGGGTGTTGTAGGCGTTGACGGCCTTCTCGGCGTCGTGCTGGTCGTCCTGATAGTTCAGCTCGAACTGGATCGCGCCGCCCGCGGCGTTGATCTCCTCGACCGCGATCTCAGCCGCGTTCTTGACGGCGTTGCCGTAGATCGCCGCGCCGCCGGTCAGCGGAGCGGTGCCGCCGAGCTTGAACGCCGCCGCGGCGGGAGCGCTGCTGTTGCCGCCGGTCG
>JAFTGG010000036.1 GCA_017458025.1 Oscillospiraceae bacterium
AATTTTTCTTGCAATACACAGAACGCCCGCCAAGGACGACAACGCAGCGTGGCAAAAATTATGCCGCAAGGAATGTCTTGTTTTAGTTGCATATTAGTATTGTTTACAGAATAGTATAGCAAAGCCAGCGGGCAATTGAAAAACGTAAAGGGGGGAGCGTCCGCCGGACACTTCCCCCTTGGCCTTATTTGATTTTTCTGCTATACGGGCTGTTCCGCGCGCCACGCCTGCGCGATCATCAGCAGGGCATGTTCCGCGTGGTCTATACGGAACACAGCTCCCGCCGCGTTTTTTGCAAGGAGCGATTCTCCTGCGGCGAGCCGCCGCCGCAGCGAGCCGCAGGACACGTCGGCCGCGCCCTCCGCGCAGTACAGCAGTATCGTTTCGGCGCGCTGTTCGGCTTGAAAGTCCGCGGCGCCGCCGGATATCCGGAGCGAGCGCATCGTTCCGTCCGCTTTGCCTTTGCGGAGCATCAGGTTGAAGTCTGTGCAGCGGCCGAAGGAATGGGTATCGTCGCCGCCGTCAAATTTGTGGACGTCGCCGGGGCGCAGCGTCAGCGCATCGCCGCCGTTGTGAGAGAGCGTCATGTCGCCGCGGACGGTGGAGATATAGCGCCGGTAGTCGGGCAGCGGCGTAAAATCCGACTCGTCCAGCTCCACGGTCGCGCTGCTGACGCGCCAGAGGAAGTCCCTGTCGGCATACGCCGCGCCCTCCGGCGCGATGATGAGCTGCGTCGTGGAGCCGCCGGACCATTGGGTCGTCAGGTAATCGGCGGGCTCAAGCTTTGTCAGGATAGGCTGCATGAAAAGACCTTCTTTCAGTATTAGATCAAATGCCCCCGGCGGAAGCTTCGCCGAAGGCATTTGTGAGAGGGCGTGTCATACTGAACTCATACTGAAATACATGAAAAAGCAGAAATATTCTACTTTTTATAGCGCCGTAAGGCGCGTATGAGTTTGCGTGAGACATCAGTCGCGTCAGCAACTGTATGCCGCCGGCGGCATCTCTCGGATAAAGAGTGTAAGCTTTTTATCCGATAGTAGTATCAGCCGTCGATCATCGAGAGGAGCTTCGCGTAGCAGGCGTCGCACAGCGGCAGCGCGCTGTCGAGCAGCGCCTTGCCCTTTTCGCGGTATTCTGCGGCGAACGCTTCGTCCTTGATCGAACCGATGTTGATGAGCACGTTGAGCCACGCGCCCTGTATGCCCGCCTTGAGGCTCAGGAACGCGACGCCGAGATCGCTGGCGGACGTGTCGTTGAAGCCGCGTTCGAGCAGCGACGCCGCCAGCGCCGCCGCCTCGCCGCAGAGCTCCATCATCTCCATCGGAGTCTTGGTGCAGGCCTTGAGCCCGTTCTGGATCGCGGCGCTGCGCGCGGACTTCTGCTCGTCGGTGTCCTTGGGCATACCGAACGCGTCGCTCACGAGGTTAAAGGCTTCGGTATCGCGGTCCATGACGTCGAGCAGGGCGGCTTTCAGCGCGTTGCCCTTCTTTTCGACCTCGGCGGCGTACTCCGCGAACTCGGCGTATTTCTTGCGGCCCTGCGTCAGGCAGGCGACCATAGCGGTCAGCGCGGCGCCGATGGAGCCCTCCAGCGCCGCGACGGAGCCGCCGCCGGGCGCCGGCGCGTCAGACGCGACGGTGTCGACGAATTGGGTGACGGTCATATCAGCGAGTTTCATGTTGCGGTACCCCTCAATGATTCATGTCGATCAGGTGGTATTCCATGACCTGGTTCTTGCAGTCGAAATCCTTCGCCTTGAGATAGAACTCGGCGCAGTCGATCATCGCCTTGGCGGGCGTCAGGCCGACGATTTCGCTCTCGATGACGGTGGTGCCGTAGCGCTCGGCAAGGCTCTTGATCATCTCATAGGCGACGTAGAGCGGCGTATCCTCGAAGTTGACCATGTTCATCGAGACCTGCGCGATGCCGCGGTCCTCGAGCATGAAGCCCATCGCCTTGCAGCTGCGGAAGCCGCCGGACGAGCCGCGAATCACCTTTGCGATTTTCTTCGCGATCTCGACGTCGGAGGTGGCGAGGTTGCAGTTGAACGCGATCAGCGGCATACGCGCGCCGATGGCGGTGATGCCGGCGGTGGGGTGGATCTTGCGCTCGCCGTAGTCGGGGGCCCAATCCGGCTCAAGCAGCTTTTCGGGCATGCCCTCGAACTCGCCCTTGCGGCAGGTGGCGAGGTTGCGGCGCTCGGGCCGCGTCGCGCTGTCCTCATACAGGAAAGAGGGGACCTTCAGCTCGTCCCAAATGCGCTGCGCGACGCGCTTGGACATCTCGACGCACTCCTCGACGCTTACGTCCATCTGCGGGACGAAGGGAATGACGTCAGTGGCGCCCATGCGCTTGTGCTCGCCCTTGTGATGGTTCATGTCGATGCGTTCGGTCGCGACCTTGGTCAGGCGGAACGTGACCTCCTCGATCGCCTCGGGCGAGCCGACAAGCGTGAACACGCAGCGGTTGTGGTTGCCGTCCGTCTGGGCGTCGAAAAGCGTGCAGCCGGGGACGCTGTTCGCGGCCTCGACGAGCGCGTTATAGGTCGCCTCGTCCTTTTCCTTGCTGCAGCTAAAATTGGGAATGCATTCAACGAGCTTTGCCATGACCAAATCCTCCTCATAAATTGTGCGGTATTGCTTTAAGCTGCTTGCATTATAACGCGGGAAGAACGGTTTCGTAAACGGGAATGATTTAATTTTTTTCGGCCCTCGCTTTGCTTTTTTAGTTTTTCGGCATCAAACGCCAAACAAATGAAAGTGCAAAAAACTTGCAAAGGCTTATAAATTTTAGTAAAATAAATTTTAGATATCTGTGCACCCTGTATACATTGTTATCGCGCGGAGGTTGGTATTATGTACGAGAGCAAAATGAAGTCCGAAGAAACCGACCATTTGTTTCAAGCCATTTTGTCGCTCAAGACAGAGGAAGAATGCTACCGCTTTTTCGACGATCTATGCACCGTCAATGAGATCCTTGCGATGACGCAGCGCTTTGAGGTCGCCGAGAAGCTGTACGAGGGGAATACCTTTTCCAGCATCTCCGGCGAGATCGGCGTTTCTTCGACCACGATCACGCGCGTCAACCGCTGCCTGAACTATGGGGCGGACGGGTACAAGACCGTATTGGAACGCAGGAGCAAAGAAAAAAAAGAAGCCTGACCGTTTAAAATGGCGTCCGCGAAAGCGGACGCCATTTTTCGGACTGTAGACAAAAGCCTCGCAGAGTTTCGCGCCCGCAGGCGCGAAAAAGGCCCGCCGTTTGGGCGTGTCGGCATTTTTCAGACAAGGCCTGGTATGAAATCAAACGTCGAGCACGGGCGCGACGCGTTTCCGCTCGTCGATTTGGGCGGCGATGCGTTCGGCGGCCGCCGCGGGCGGAAGCTTTTCCTGCTCGCCGGTGACCATGTTTTTGCAGCTCACCACGCCGTCCTTGATCTCGTCTTCGCCGAGGAACAGGACGAACGGCACGCCAAGCTTGTCGGCGTAGCTCATCTTCGCCTTAAACTTCTTCGCCTCGGTGTAGAGCTGCGCGCGCAGGCCGCGGGAGCGCAGCTCGGTCGCGAGCGCGACGGCGGCGGAGAGGTCGTCCGTCATCGGCAGGATCAGCGCGTCGGCGGGCGCGGTGAGCCCGTCGGGATTGAGCATGCCCTGCTCGCCGAGGACGTAGAACAGGCGCGTCAGGCCGATGGAGATACCAACGCCCGGCAGTTGGCGGTCGGTGTAATACTCCGCGAGGTTGTCGTAGCGTCCGCCGGAACAGACCGAACCGATCTCAGGGTGGTCGAGCAGCGTCGTCTCATACACCGTGCCGGTGTAGTAGTCAAGGCCGCGGGCGATGGTGAGGTCGACGGCGAAGTTCTCCTGCGGTACGCCGAAGCCTCCGAGGTACTTCGCAACGGTGCCGAGCTCGTCCAGACCCTCGTCGAACAGCGCGTTTTTGCCGCGGTAGCCGGCGAGCGCGGCGAGCACCTCGTCATTCGTGCCATGAATCGCGGTAAAACGCAGGATGTCGTCCGCTTTGCGGCCGTCGATGGAGAAATCGTCGACCAGAACGGCGCGTACGCCGTCCGCGCCGATTTTCTCAAGCTTGTCCACCGTGCGCATGATGTCGCCGGACTTATCGGTCAGGCCGAGCATGGCGTAAAAGCCGTTGAGGACCTTGCGGTTGTTGATGCGGATCTGGAACCTCTTAAGCCCCAGACGCGAGAAGACCGTATAGATGATAGCGGGGATCTCCGCGTCGTTCGCGATGTCGAGCTGCCCGTCGCCAATGACGTCAATATCCGCCTGATAGAACTCACGGAAGCGGCCGCGCTGGGCGCGCTCGCCGCGGTAGACCTTGCCGATCTGGTAGCGCTTGAAGGGGAACGCCAGCTCATTATAGTGAAGCGCCACATACTTTGCCAGCGGCACGGTGAGATCGAAGCGCAGGCTCAGATCGGCGTCGCCCTTGGTGAAGCGGTAGATCTGCTTCTCTGTTTCGCCGCCGCCCTTGGCGAGCAGGATCTCGCTCGCCTCGATCAGCGGCGTATCCAGCGGTGTGAAGCCGTAGAGCGCGTAAGACGAGCGAATGATCTCCGTGATGCGCTCCATCTGCATCTGCGGACCGGGCAGCAGCTCCATGAAACCCGACAGCGTGCGTGCTTTGATTCTATCCATGATAATGACCCTCCTGATTAGCTGTTTATCGTCATTTTACGCATAGGCGGTATAAATGTCAAGTGACAGCGCGTTAGTGTAATAGAGCGATGACACGGTGTCATGACATTCAGATATAGTCATAAAGTACAAAAAATTTTTAAATTTTTTAAAATTTTTGTTGATTTTAACCACATTTTGTGTTATGCTCCCCTTAGAACCATTGTTGCGGACCTGTTCCGCGGCAGTGTACGCCGATCGGAAAGGTGTGTGAGAGCCGTTTGCCCAAACGGTATTTCCGAAGGCGGAGGAAGCGAGATGCAAAAATATAGGAGAGAGGTATGTTTCTATGGCTGAAAAGAAAACCAGAGAAGTAAGACTCCCGAATGTAATCGAGGCGCTGCTGCCCATCATCGTGATGGCAGGCCTCATGATCTACGGCCTGCACGGCGGCAACTATGTTGACGCGCACATGCCGCTGATCGTATCCCTGTGCATTGCCTGCTTCGTCGGGCACTTCTGCGGACATGACTTCAAAGACATGATGGTCGGTATTCTGGAGCGCCTGAACGCTACGCTTGAAGCGCTGTTGATCCTCATGACGGTCGGCCTCCTGATTTCGTCTTTCATGATCTCCGGCACCATCCCCGCACTGATTTACTACGGTCTCGACCTGCTAACTCCGAAGCTGTTCCTGCCGGTCGGCTGCGTGCTCTGCGCCGTCGTTGGTATGGCCTGCGGCTCCTCCTGGACCACCACCGCGACCATGGGTATTGCGATGATGGGCGTCGGCGCGGGCCTCGGCATCAACCCGGCGCTGACCGCCGGCATGATCATCTCCGGCGCGTATGTCGGCGATAAGTTCTCCCCGCTGTCCGA
>JAFTGG010000277.1 GCA_017458025.1 Oscillospiraceae bacterium
CAGCACCTCGCCCAGCGCCGCGATCAGGCGCTCGTTCTCCGCCCGCGTCCGAACCGCGACGCGGTACCATGTGTCGTCCAGCCCCGCAAAATCGCCGCAGCGGCGGATCAGCACTCCGCGCTCGCGCAGCGGCGCGTCCAGCGCTGCTTCGCTGCGAAACAGCAAGAAGTTCGCCTCACCCGGTATGACGCGTAAGCCAAACGCGGAAAGTCTATCATATAACCACGGTCGTTCGATTCTTATCAGTCGGCGGACACTGTTAACATAATCTTTTTCCTGCAGGGCCGCGATCCCTGCCGCCTGCGCAACGCTTGACACCGCCCACGGCGGTCCGGCGAGCCGCATTGCACCGAGAAACGCCGTATCGGCGCAGAGCGCGTAGCCGAGACGGACTCCGGCAAGTCCGTAAAGCTTCGTGAACGCCTTTAGGAGCAAAAGATTCGGATACCGCTCCAACAGCCCTTTGGCCGTATAAACGCTCGAATCGTCCAAAAAGTCGATAAAACATTCGTCTATCAAAAGCCTGCTCCCCGTCTCGTCGCAGCGTGCCGCAATCGCCCGAAGCAGCTCCGGCGCGACAGTTGTGCCGGCCGGATTATTTGGTTGACATAAAATTATAATATCTATATTATGGTCAATAGTCGTAAGAATATCGTCCGTTAGACGGAAGTCGCCATTCAACGGAACGCGGAGAATCCCGCAGCCTGCCGTCTCCAGCGCCGCCTCATATTCCCCAAACGCCGGCGCGGTTACGAGCGCGCGGCGCGGCCTTGCCGCCCAAACCGCGCGATAGAGCAGGTCCGACGCGCCGTTTCCGCAAAATACCCGCTCCAGCGGCACGCCCTCGCGTTTTGCGATAGCCTCGCGCAGGCTCCGGCACAGCGGGTCCGGATAGCGGTCCGCGTCCGCCGCTGCCGAGACGATAGACGCGCGCACGCCCACCGGCACGCCGAGCGGACTGATATTCGCGGAAAAATCCAGCGGCAGCGCGCCATATTCTATTTGGAAGGCCGCCCAATCGCCGCCGTGTGTCCGCTCCATTAGCCTCTCCTTACGATCACAAGTCGCACCGCCGCGCAAAAAAGGCACAGCAGAACGCTCCCGCAGTACATCATGCGGTCGGTTTTTAAAATATCCTCCGGCCCGCATGAGCGGATCGCGTCGCCGAGCAGCGCTTTTTCATGCCGCTCGCCGAAGTACCACGCGTCGCCGCCGAGCTGTACGCCCAGCGCGCCCGCGCAGGCCGCCTCCGTCTGACCCGCGTTGGGGCTCAGGTGCTTGAGCGCGTCGCGCCGCCAGATGCGGTACGCGGCACCTGCGTCCTGCCCCGTCAGCGCCGCGGCGAGTATCAGAAAAAGCGCTGCGATGCGCGACGGCAAATAGTTCGCCGCATCGTCGAGCCTGGCCGGTATTCTTCCAAAATTCAGGTATTTTTCGTTTGTATAGCCCACCATACTGTCCATTGTATTGATAGACTTATACATCATAGACAGTGGTGCGCCGCCCAAAAACATACAGAGCATTGGCGCGGCGACGCCGTCGGAGAAGTTCTCTGCCACCGTTTCCACCGCCGCCTTGGCGACGCCCTCGGCGTCAAGCCTCGCCGTATCGCGGCCCACGATATGTGCCACCGCTGCTCGCGCGGCGGGCAAATCGCCGTCTTTCAGCGCGGCATACACACGCCTGCTTTCCGCCGCCAACCCATGCGCGGCCAACGCCTGCCAACACCAAAACGTTTGCAGCGCCAGCTCAGCGCCCCAATGGATACGCCGCGCCAGCAAACACGCGCTCAGCGTGACGGCAAGCGTCAGCAGCGGCAGCGACAGCGCAAGCAGCATACCGCCAAGCCGCTCGCCGACGGGCGTCCCCGGCAGCCGCGCGCGAATAAACCGCTCAAACCGTTCGATATACCGCCCCATCGCCACCACCGGGTGCGGCAGCCACGCGGGATCGCCAAAGAGCAAATCGAGCACAAACCCACCGAGCGCCGCGTACAAAATCAGCATGCGCCCTCACCTCGCACAAAGCTCAGGCGCTCCGTAAATCGCAGCTTGCGCTGCTCGCGCCACAACGCTTCGTCATAGTCGAGCGCCCAACCGCCGCCGTTGCCCGACATCCATTCAAAATAGTCTTTCTCCGGCAATGCGTAGCGCTCCATAACTGCGCGCATTGTGCCGCCGTGAGCAACTATGACAAGTATTTTCGCCTTACATTCTATATGCTTGGTCAGCAAGGCTTCAAACGCCGCGCAGGTACGCTCGCAAAACGCCGCGCGGGATTCTCCGCCAGGGCATTGCGCGCAACAATTGCCGGCCACCCAAGCGCGATAGTCCGCGTCCTCCGCCATCTCATCCGCTGTCCTGCCGTCAAAGGCGCCGAAATCCATCTCGGCGAAATCCGATACGACCGCCTGCCGCGCGTCGGGAAACAGCTTCCGCGCCGTCTGCCGCGCGCGCTGCAGCGGAGAAACATATACGATTTCCAGGGAAATGCCCGCTCCGGCCAGCTCCGCCTCCCCGTCCGGCGAGAGCGGAATGTCGAGCTGTCCCTGATATCGCCGCTCGTCGTTGTATTGCGTGCGCCCGTGGCGCAGCAGCCAAATCTTCATAACTCCCCCTTGACGGCCTTCGGGATCCCGCAAAACACGCGCACCACTGTCTCCGCCCGCTCTGCCAGCAGGCAATTGAGCCGCCCCGCGCGCTCCCGCGCCTCGCGCTCGCCACGGTCGAGCGGTACGATGCCGCCGCCGATCTCTGTCGCAATAACCGCGTCATAGCGCGACAATTCGACCGCCAATTCCTCTAAGTCTGTTCGTTCGCGTACCAATTCCTGCACGTCCCAGACCGCGCGGCGCTCGAACTCCGCATCGCCGCAGGCAAGCAGTTCCTTCGCCACCGCTCGTTTACCGCTCCACAGCGGGCCAAAAATAAAAATCATAGCGCTTTCTCCGCATATTGCACGGCGACCAGCGCCGCAAGCATCCAGAACTCCGCCTTCACGAGGAACCAACCCGCGAGATCGCCCGACGTACCGCCAAATTCCCGCACTGCCACGCGAATGTATCGCCACGTCGCCAGCGCCGCCGCCAATGCCATTGCCGCGCCGCTCAGCCCGCCGAACCAGCCCATTGCCGCGACTGCCGCCAAAAGCAAAACGCTTAGGATCGCGCCTGCGCGCCGCTTATCCGCCGCGTTCGCAAAGCTCCGCGCGAGGCTCGAACCCTCCGCGATGGGCAGCCGCGTCAGCAAAAGGCCCGACAGCGAGCGCGAGAGTACGAAGCCGACGCTCACGCACCGCAGCGCCCGCGCCGTCGGTTCCAACGCACAGCAGAGCGCAAAGTACGCGATGAAGTACACACACAGGCGGATCACCGCAAACGCGCCGCAGTGGGGATCGCGCAGGATCTCTTGCTTCCGCTCCGGCGAGGTACGGCTTGCCAGCGCGTCGTGCGTGTCGGCGTAGCCGTCGAGGTGAATACCGCCGGTCACGATCGCCGGCAGCGCGCACAATAGCGCTCCGCGCAGCAACGTCGGCAGCGCAAGCGCCCCGCTGAGCGCGCATACGCCCCACCACGCGAACCCCAGCGCCGCCCCGACGAGCGGGAACGCGACGAGCGCGTAGCGCATATTCCTTTCGCTCCAATCGAGACGCGGCATCGGCAGCGCCGAATACATGGAAAACGCCACCGCCACGGTTTCCAAGACCCACATCAGAG
Organism: Oscillospiraceae bacterium; assembly: GCA_017458025.1. Taxonomy (GTDB): domain Bacteria; phylum Bacillota; class Clostridia; order Oscillospirales; family Oscillospiraceae; genus Hominicoprocola. The sequence goes on from JAFTGG010000277.1 coordinate 3,716, forward strand.
CGGTCCCTCCCCTGTAATATCCAGGGCAGCCCCTGCCCCGAACAGCCGTTTATCGCCATTTTACTCGCCGCCAAGCGATGCTAATATAATATTACAAGCATTCGGCTCCCTTCTGCTTGTAATACTGAACTCATATAAAAAGTTTCCATTTATGGTATCTTTTTATAGCGCCGAAGGCGCGTATGAATTCGCATGAGACGCCAGTTGCGTTAGCAACTGTATGCCGCCGGCGGCGGCATCTATCGAATAAAAAGAGTAAGCTTTTTATTCGATAATAGTATAATACGTTGCTATCCCGCAATTCACCTCGCAGACGGCGTCTGCCGTCGCGGCGAGCTTTCGGTTTACATAAGCCAGCAGGCTCAAGTAGCGAACGGTATCTCCAGCATAGTCCGCGCCGCCGGTGAACACCTCGTTGGACACGACCACCATGTCGCGGCATTGCCCACGCAAATGCGCGATGCCTCGCAGAATCGCGTCCGCCGCGCCGCCTTTCGCGCCTTGCGAGGAGAACAGCTCGTTGGCGCAGAGGTTGCCGAGGTCTTCGAGCAGCACTGCGCTGTCCCGAGGAATAGCGGCTTCCGCTATGTTGACATAACATTCCAGCGTCTCAAAGCCCTTGTCCGCCCGCAGGGCGCGGTGCCGCTCAATACGCCGCCGCGCCTCGTCTCCGAAAGGCGTCATCGTCGCAAGGTAGACGCGCCGCGGCGCGTCCGAGCGCACAATCAGCTCCTCGGCATAGGCGCTCTTGCCGCTTGCCGCGCCCCCCACTACCAGCGTCAGCATTGCGGCGTATACGGCTCGATGCCGCCCTCCTCAAAGGTATATGCCTCATTGTACACCGCCAGCGCCATGTCGAGCAGCGGCATCGCCGCCACCGCTCCGGTACCCTCGCCGAGCCGCATGTCCGCCGCGATGAGCGGCCGCTTGCCAAGCGCTTTGAGCACCATTGCGCCCGCAGGCTCCGCGGATAGGTGGCTTGCGAGCATCGCCTTCACCGCGTCGGGACACAACCGCTGCGCGCACAGCGCCGCGACCGCGCTCGGGAAGCCGTCGATCAGCACCGGCACACGGTACAGCGCGCCGCCGAGGAACACGCCGCAAAGTCCCGCGAGATCGAAGCCGCCGACCTTGGCAAGCACGTCGACCGCGTCCCAAGCGGAGGGACGATTGGTCGACACGCCGCGGCGGATCGTCCGGATCTTTCGCTCCAGCGCCTCGTCGGAGAGTCCCGCGCCGCGGCCCGTCACGTCCTCCACCGAGCGCGAGAGCAGCACGCTCGCCACCGCGGAGGCGGTGGTCGTGTTGCCGATGCCCATCTCGCCCGTGGCAAGCAGCCGCGTTCCGCGCGCCGCTTCGTCCCGCACGAGCTCAACGCCCGTCAAAATCGCCTGTTCCGCCTGCTCCCGCGTCATGGCGGGTTCCTCGGTGAAATCTGCCGTGCCGTTGCCGACGCGCCGATTCAGCACACCGTCGCAGCCCTCAAAGCCGGCAATCCCCATATCCACCGGCACAACGCGGCAATGCGCGACCGCCGCCATACGGCACACGGACGTACGCCCCAGCGCAAGCTGGCGGGCGACGGCGGCGGTCACTTCGCTCCCCGTCTGCGTCACGCCCTGCCGTACCACGCCGTTGTCGGCGCAAAGCACCAACACCGCCCGTTCGCCGAGGTCTGCCTCCGCGCTTCCGGTCAACGCCGCAATGTCCTCAACGGCGGATTCCAGCAGCCCAAGGCTCCCCAACGGCTTCGCGCAGGCGTTCCAACGCGCCCGCGCCGCCATACGGCCGCTCTCGTCCGGCGGGGTGATGCGATTCAGAATCTCATGCAAATCCATGTGCTTCTCCATACTTCCGCGCCGCAGCGACAAACCGCTCCGCCAGCTCGGGCCGTCCCGCGAAATAGAGGTGTGGGAACGCCGCGTAAAGCGTGTCGCTCACAAAGCCGCAGCGCCACGCGCGCCCGCCCTTTTCCACGCGCAGCGCCTCGCCGCACACCGTCGAATCCCAATAATGGAACTCATGAACGGGCACGCGCTCGCCCGTGCGAAACAAGAGGCTGTCAGTCTCGGCGCAGAGCGTCGCATAGCCAAAGCGCACCAAATGTCCGGCATTCGCCGCCCTGCCAGGCAAAACGCCCGCCAGAGGATATTCGGCGCCATCGCCGTCGCACAGCGCCGTGCCGATATAAAGGAAGCCGCCGCATTCCGCGACCGTCGGCAGGCTGTTTTCTACCGCCGTTTTAATAGACTTAATCATTAACCGATTAGCAGAAAGCTCCTTGGCATACAGCTCCGGGTATCCCCCGGGCAGATACAGCCCTCCGATTTTCTCTGGCAAAGCACGATCCTCCAAAGGACTGAACGGCACGATCTCCGCGCCAAAATCCCGAAGTGTCTCCAGCGATTCTAAATATGTGAAGCTAAAAGCCTTGTCATACGCGACAGCTACGCGAATTTTTCTCGCTTCCTTGCTGCCATTTTCGGGAGCTGTCGCCGCAATTTTCGACTCGCAGAGGCGCAGCAGGTTGTCGATATCCGCGTGTTGCTCCAACGCCTCCGCCAACGCGTCAAGGCGCCTGTCGAGCCCCTCGATTTCCGCCGCCGTGCGCAATCCCAGATGGCGGCTTTCTACGCGCGCCTCCTCCATCGGCGGCAGGCAGCCGAGTACCGGCACGCCGCTTTCCCGCTCAAGAGCGGGCGCAAGGGTCGCACAGAGCTTCGGGGCGCATTCGTTCAAGAGCACGCCCGCGATGCGGCTGTCGGGGCGGAACTCCTTTAACCCCTTCAGCTCCGCCGCAAGCGTCAGGCTCGCGCCCTTCGCGCGGAGCACGAGCACCACGGGGAGCCCCAGCGTGTCGGCAACATGCCATGAACTCGCGCGGTCGCTCACGCCGCCGAGGCCGTCATAATAGCCCATGACGCCCTCGACCACCGCCGCGCCGTGGCCGTAACACGATTGCTCGAACAGTACGCGAAGCCGCGCCTCGTCACAGAGGAACAGGTCAAGGTTACGGCTCTCTACCCCGAGGACGGCGCGGTGGAACATCGGGTCGATATAATCCGGCCCGCACTTGAACGCGCAGGGCTCCGTGCCACGCTTTTGCAGTGCGCGCAGCAGCGCGCAGGTCACCGTCGTCTTGCCGCCGCCGGAGCGCGGCGCGGCGATCATCACGCGCGTCATACGTCCCCGCCCCGCTTTGCCGCGATGAGGAACGTTGGGTTATTTGCCATTAAAAGGTGCAATTCTCCCGCCGCTTTCGCTCGATTGACCGCGATCTGTGTGATTTCTGCCTCTAAGTCCATTGCTTTGCAGACCTCCAGCGCCGCCGACAGCGTCTCCAGCGCGATGGCGGTCATGCAGAGCCGCGCATGCGGGTTCGCGGCGAGCGCCGCCTCGACAACGGCGCGGAGATTGCCCTTGGAGCCTCCGATGAACACCGCGTCGGGCGCGGGCAGGCCGCGCAGCGCCTCCGGCGCCGTGCCGCGCACAATACGCAGATTCCACGCGCCGAAGCGTCGTTTATTCGCCTCGATCAGGTCACATGCCTCGTCGCGGCGCTCGATCGCATAGACTCGCCCTTCATCTGCCGCGAGCGCCAGCTCTACCGATACGCTGCCCGTACCGGCGCCCACGTCCCAGACCGTATCCCCGTGCCGCACGGCAAGCTGCGAGAGCGCCGCGGCACGGATTTCCCGCTTGGTCATCGGCACCCCGCCGCGCACAAAGTCCTCGTCCGAAAGCCCGCCCGCCGGCACGTCCGGACGGCCTGCCGCCTCGGCCAACAGCACTGACAGCGGCGCAAAATCCATATTCGCGCACTCCGCCGCCGTGACCTCGACGATCCGTTCATCGGGATAGGAGAGCCTCTCCCCCACCGTAACGCGCGTGTCGCCGAGTCCCGCCTCGACCATCTCCGCGCAGAGCGTCGCGGGCGTTTGCGCGCCGCCGGTTAGGAAAAACGCGGGCTCTCGCCGCATCAGCGCCGCGACGGGGTCGCAGTCCGCGCCGTGAGCGGAGCAGAGCGTCCAAGCCTGCCACGGCCGGCCGAGCCGCGCCGCAAGCAGCTGCGCGCTCGATACGCCAGGCAGAACGCGAGATTCGATACCGCGCTCTGTAAGCAGCGGCAACCGCGCCTTCGCGCCGGAATAAAAGCCCGTATCGCCGCTGAAGACGACACATGCCTCGAATGTGTCCTCGCG
>JAFTGG010000278.1 GCA_017458025.1 Oscillospiraceae bacterium
CGGACCTCCACGCCTGTGTAGAAGAACTGCAAAATCTCCTTGTAGTCCTTCCCTTGCTCCGCCATCGCGACCGCGCCCCATTGGCTCATGCCGATGCTGTGGCCCCAGCCGCTGCCCGTGAACGTGAAGGTATCGCCGCCCGTCGTCGAAACCGCGTCCTTTTGCAGCTTTGACGTGCCGGACGACGTAATGACATACGCGTCCGACGCGGCTCCGCCGTACTGCGACACCGTTCCGCCGCCGGAAATCGTATAGACGCCGCGCAGTCCGCTCACAGAGGCGTTCGCGCCATTGACGTAATAGGCGTCGTTCGCCGCGCCGCCGATATCAAAGCGTAGGCTGCGCAGATTCAGCATCAGGCGGTTGGTATCGCGGAAAACCGTCCGCGTGACGTTCGAGCCGACATACGTCACCGCGTAGACGTTGCCGTTGGGCGTGTATTCCGAGACATAGACGTTCTTCAGCGTGCCGACGCTGTAGCCGTACGCGGCAAGGCGCGACTCCAGCTCGCCTCTGGTGAACGTCGTCGACCAGTTGTATTTATAGGGGATGCGCGCGACGACCAGCGCCTCGTAGGGGTCTGCCTTGCCCTTGAGGTAGGCGACGTCGCCGCCCCAGACGTTCTTCGCATCCTCGCTGGCGCCGCCGTTGCTGGAATAGAAGTACGTCTCGGCAAGGCTGCCGTTGTAGTAGACATAGACGCCCGCCGTCTCGTCCACGGCGCGGTTCGTCAGGTCGCTGCTGGCGGCGAGGCCCTGATAGACTTGACAGTCGTCCGTCGCGCACACGTCAAAACCCTGCGAACGGTGGCGCGTCCGCGTCGCGGCGTAGGTGCGCGCCGCGACCGCCTGCGCCTTGGTCGCTTCGAGCGGCGCGTTCGTCCCGATCTCCCATCCGATGACGCCCTTGACGTAGTCCTCGATGTTCACGACGTTGATGACGCTCAGCTCGCCGCCCGCCGCGCGCGGATACTCGAACGCGCCGTAATAGCGTAAGTTGCGGAACCATGTCTCCGGCTTTTCGCCGCCGATGGAGCGCGGCATGACCGCCAGCGATTTCTGTCCGCCGCAGTCAAAATAGAATAAGATGCGGTCCGTGCCGGTCGCCGTGACCATCACGCCGGTCCGGCTCGGCGAAACGATCTCCGCCGCCTCGCCCGTCCACGCGCTCCACGCACGCTCGACGCCCTCTCTCGTGCGGTACTGCCCCACGCGTACGGTAAAACGGTCGCCGAGATACGCGACAAAGCCGCCGGCGTAGTTCGACGCGGCCGCCGCCGCGTCGCCGTAGGACGCGTACGCCTGCGTCATCTGCAAATGGTACGCGCCGATGTACTCCGTATAGTTCGACGTCGATTGGAAGTACACGCCGCCCGAAATGAACACGTTGTCGTCCACGCTCATCGAGATCGCGTCCTCCCCCGTCGCCGCGCCGAGGGACACGAAGCTCCGTCCGCTGTCAAAGTAGCCGAACTCGTAGCCTAGGCCCGCGCCGCCGACATTTTGCAGGTTCGCGGAGAACATCGTGCTGCTCCCGAATCTCAGGCCGACTTTGAGCATATTATTGTCTATGGCCTGCGCGCTGACGGAAAAAAAGCAGCTCAGAAGCAGGCTCAGAATCAGAATTTTGGTCGCTTTTCTCATTGGAACACACTCCCTTGTCTGGCATTATAAATGAAAAAGCGCTGTGTTTCAAGAAAAAACGACCAATTCCCTCGTGTCAGTTTTTGGAAAGGTGGGATATCCCTTGCGCAAGCCCCTGTTTACAGGCTGCGGCACCGCGCTCGTCACCCCGTTTCGCGACGGCGCGGTCGACCTCGACGCCTTTCGCGCCCTTGTCCGGCGGCAGCTGGACGCGCGCGCCGACGCGCTGATCGTCTGCGCGACGACCGGCGAGGCGCCGACGCTCCGTCCAGATGAGCGGGCCGCCCTGATCTCCGCGTGCGTCGGCGAAGCCGCGCGCCGCGTGCCGGTCATCGCCGGCACCGGCTCCAACGACACCGCCCACGCGATCGCGCTCTCGCGGGAGGCGGAGGAACTCGGCGCGGACGGCGTGCTCGTCGTGACGCCCTACTACAACAAAGCGACGCAGGCGGGACTCATTGCGCACTATACCGCCATCGCGGACGCGGTGCATCTTCCCGTGATCCTCTACAACGTGCCCTCGCGCACCGGCGTATCGTGTACCGCCGAGACCTACGCCGCGCTCGCGCGGCACCCGAACATCAACGGCGTCAAGGAGGCCAGCGGAAATTTCGCGCTCATACAGGACACGCGCAACCGCTGCGACGGCGACTTCTATCTCTGGTCGGGCAACGACGAGGACACGACCGCGCTCATGGCGCTCGGCGGCGCGGGCGTGATCTCCACCGCCGCGAACCTCATTCCGGGCGATATGCGCGAGCTGGCGCGGCTATGTATGTCGGGCAGCCTGCACAAGGCGGGCGTCTTGCAGCTACGCATGACGGACCTCCTGCGCGCGCTGTTCTGCGAGGTAAACCCTATTCCGATCAAGACCGCTATGGCGCGGCTCGGCCTCTGCTCCGGCGAGCTGCGGCTGCCGCTGTGCGCGATGCAGCCGGAAAACCGCGAACGGCTGTATGCCGCGATGGACGCCTACGGCGTCAAAGCATGAAAAAGGCACGCTCACGCGTGCCTTTTCTTAGAACCTGTCTTCACAGCCGCCGAACATCGTATGAGCGGGTCTTTTCCCACCATGCGGCACCGTTTTTCCTCGAAATCCGTCAGGATTCCTTCGTCAAACCGTCACCGCCTGACGAAAAAATCCCTTGCTCATCCGCCATCCTTCGACTGTGAAGACAGGTTCTTATTCCTCCAGCATTTTCTGTACCATTGTATACAAGTCCGCGTCCTTACCGTATTTCGCGCGGTAGTCGCGGACGATGTTCCGCAGGTACTCCTGCGCGATGATGCCGCGATCGCCCGCGGCGACGGCGAACAGCTCGCGGTTGTCCATGTCGGCGAGCGCCCTGCGCGCCTCCGGCGCTTTTTCCGCGGCAGGCGCCGGCGTCGGGCGGCTCTTGGCGGTGAACGCGTCGATATCGACGCGCAGCACCGCGACGCGCGACGCCATGTCCCCGTC
>JAFTGG010000279.1 GCA_017458025.1 Oscillospiraceae bacterium
GAAAGCGGCAGGACGCCGCCTAATAGCTCCGGCACGGCAGGAACAAACGCCGCCCAAATCACGCGCCTTACGCTGAGGGAAGAACGGCACAGCAGGAATGCGCCTGTTTCATCGCCAAAGAGCGCGAAATCAGAGAAAACGTCGGTTCCGGCACAGCAGGAACGGCAGCTCCGCCCATCGGCAGAACCTCGTGGCAGCGGGGTGAGCCCTCCGATGCGCTCCGGCACAGCAGGAACCGCACCAAACGGCACGGGTACATCGCAGATGCGCCGGGCGGCCTCAAAACCTGTTTCGCCACAAAGCCAGATACACATTTCGGATACCGACACAAGAGACAAGCCTGTCAGGTCACCCAGCGTCAAAGCGGAAGAGAAAGTCACGCGCAAGAGTGCTGTGAAGAAAGGTCGAAAGAAGCATGGGAAATAATGATGCCGACCGCTCCGGCTGGCAAACGGCCGCGGATCTCGCGCGGGCGGGTAAGGCGGCGGCAAATATCGCAAGAGCGGCGGCAAGCTCCGGCGTTTACGGGGCTGCCGCCGCTGCCGCAAAAGAGGCCGCGCCCACCCTTATTAAAATTATTCTGTGCCTAATCGTTGCCGCCATCATTACCACGATGGCCGTGTTCACAGCGATCCCCAACATCTTCTTTGGATATGACACATCCGCAAAGGAGAATGTCATTCAAATGACAAGACAGGCCGCGAGCATCGGCGGCGTGTGCATGAGCCTTCAGGAGTTTGAAAGCACGGTCATCGACGCTATCGTAACGAGCATCGCGAATGAGTACGAGGAACAAGGCGTCGCCATCGACCACATTGAGGTCATCAGCCATTTTGATACGGAGAGCCTGCAATGGTTCACGGCGATCAACTCGACCGCGCACCAACAGAATTTGGAGGAAATGTCTGTCGATGAGATCCGCGAGCTGAGCGCCGCGCGGCTTTCCTATTCGTTCTCGCTGTTCGGGGACGAAGAAACGACGCTCCGCATCACGGTGGAAAAGCTTGATCCCGACGAGTGGATGGAGAAGCTGGGCTTTGACGACGAGGCGCGGACATGGGCGGGCGCGCTCTTTGAGGTCTACTCCGGGAGCGACGCCATGACGGAGTATGCCGCCTATTTCACCGATACGACGGATTACAGCGGCGACAGCGGCTACACAGGCGGCGTCCAATACGGCGGCAATTATAGCAACGGCATCGACACATCGGGCTTCATCGACCCGTCCACGAAGAACGCCCACGACCTCGCCGCCTACGCGATGCAGGCGTGGGAGAACAACTGGGGCTACGTCTGGGGTACGTTCGGCAACGTGCTGACGCCCTCGCTGCTGGAGTACAAGGTGAAGCAATATCCCGATGGCGTTGGCAAGTACGAGAGCTTCATCCGTGAGCACTACCTCGGCCGCCGCACGGCGGACTGCATCGGGCTTGTCAAAAGCTACGGCTGGTTCAATGCCGACACGGGCGGGATCGACTACGGCACGAACGGGATGCCGGACTACTCGGCGAATCAGATGCACCAAGACGCCGTAAACAAGGGCGCGGAATATGGCACGATTGCGACAATGCCCGAAATCCCGGGCTTGATCCTCTGGAAAGAGGGGCATACCGGCGTCTACATCGGCGGCGGCTACGCCATCGAGGCCATGAGCACGAGCAAGGGCGTCGGAAAGACGAAAGTGGACGGCCGTGGCTGGCAAGCGTGGTACAAGCTGCCGTATATCGGCTATGATTAGGCTGGTGATTCTATGAAAGTGCGAAAACTGCGCATAATCAGAAAAAAATACCATGTTTCGTTGAGTGAGCTGGGGGAAGCCAGTGGAATTTCAGAACAACGAGTGAGTAGATTTGAACTGAATCCGGGTTATGCCGAAAAAGAAACTGTAAGGAAACTACAAAAGGGCATGTATAGCATACTTTCTCGACGTTTTGATGAATGCTGTTCCTTCCAGAAAACATTGGAAAGACACTACGCAACTCTGACGGAAGAGGTGGAGGAAACCACTTATGAATTATGAAAGCTATTATATCCCTGCCAATTTTACAGATGCGGGCAAGGTGCTGGGCCTCTTTGAGATCCGCAATCTGGTGGAGGCGGTGCTGCTGGCGCTGCCCACGCTGTATCTTTGCATCGCGTATCTGCCGTTCTCGCTCTCTCCGAAGATCATCGTCACGCTCACCATCGTTGTGCCGCTGGCGGGCTTCGGACTCATCGGCGTCAACGACGATAGCCTGACGCGCTGGCTCAGAAGCTGGTGGACGTGGCGAAGGCATAGAAGGATCATGTACTACCGTGGGGAGGCGAATCGAAAATGACGTTAAAAGAGCTGCTTGTGGGCGGCGTCAAGGGGGCTGGAAACGATATGGCGCTGTACGCCGACAGCATTGAGGCATGGCTGCCAATCAAGAATATCATCGGCGGCGTGGTTATCACGAAGGACAACCGTTTCGTGAAGATATTGGAGGTGCAGCCGGTCAACTTTTATCTCAAATCGCCGGACGACCAGCGGGATATTGTCGCGGCCTTTGCCGCGTACCTCAAGATTGCGCCGGATACCTTGCAGATCGAGGCGCGCACACTGCCGCCCGATACGGCGGACTACATCCGCCAGATGGAGGAATACAAGAAAAACGAGGAAAACGAATTCTGCCGGGAGATGATCGAGGACAACATCCGCGAGATCGTGCGCGGCGTCGCCGCCGAAACGGTCCGGCACCGTTTCTTCCTGATCTTCCAGTATGAAGCGCGGATGCGGGCGCGGCGGAATACCGTGCGCGCCATCATCGAACGGATGAACGAGGAAGCGGACACGGCGCGGCGTTATCTTGACGTCTGTGAACTGGTGGTCATGGAGCCACGGTATTCGGACAACTTCACGCTGAAGCTGCTCTACGAGGTGCTGAACAAGCACACCAGCCGCCGCGTCCCGCTGCCGGACGGCGTATTCGACATGACGACCGTGATCCACGGCGTCTATCAGGAGGAGAGTATTGAATGAAAGAAAAAGCAACCACAAAAAAGATGGGGAAGCCCAGGAAAAAGACGGTCAAGCCGAAGGCAAAACGCACGGAAAGCAATGCGCCGCCCAAGCAGCCGTTTTTGAAGCGCCTGCTGTTTGGTGAGGAAAAGCCGGATCTCTCGGAGCTGGAATCCGGCTCCACCACGATCCTCGATATCCTCTCGCCGACGGCCATCGACACCAAAAGCAAAGACTACATCATGGTGGACGGCGTGTACCATGCGTATCTCTACGTCACGGGCTACGGTTATACCACGACGGTCAGAGCGGCATGGCTCACGCCGCTGATCGAGGCGGGCGAAGGGATCAGCGTCAGCTTTCTCATCCACCGGCACCAGCGCGAGAAGATCCTCAACAAAATATCCCAGACCACGATGATGAACCGCTCCCGTATGCGCGACGTCGGGGACACGCGCCAGGACTTTGAGGAGTTGGACAGCGCCATCAGCGCGGGGCTGTACCTCAAGGACGTGATGAACCGCGACGGCGAGGACTTCTACTACATGCACACGCTGCTGGAGATCATCGCGGACGACCCGGAAACGCTGGAGCAGCGCGTGACGGAGCTGGAGCGCCGATGCGTTTCCAAGGACATGTTTGCCCGGCGCTGCGATTACAAACAGGAGCAGGCGTTCCTTTCCATGCTCCCGCTGCTGACCATCGACCCGGACGTGGAGCGCAAGGCGCGGCGCAACGTGCCGACCAGCGGCGTCGCCGCGGCGTTCCCGTTCGCCAGCTATGAGCTGTCCGACCGCGGCGGCGTGTTCCTCGGCCTCAACATGAACAACCGCTCGCCGGCGTTCCTCGACCCATACAATGACTACAAGTACACGAACGGCAATATGTGGATCGGCGGCAGCTCCGGCGCGGGCAAGACCTTCACGCTCAACTGTCTGGGCGGGCGCCTGCGACAGCAGGGCAAGCGCGTCATTTACATCGTCCCAAAGAAGGGGCATGAGTTCCGTCCGCTCTGCGAGCTGATGGGCGGGCTGTATCTGCGGCTCTCCCCGTCGTCGAAGGACTGCCCGAACATCATGGCGATCCGGCGCAAATCGCTGGACTCCTACGCCGGACTCAAGGACCTCGAAGAACGCAAGGACTCCGTGCTGGCTGAGAAGATTTCGCGCCTTATCATCTGGTACTCGCTCCAAAAGCGCGACCTAAGCGACATTGACAAGAACCATCTGGACGAATCGCTGGTGAAGTGCTATGCGCGGTACGGCATCACCTCGGACAACGCGACGCTGGTGGATGAGCAGGGCAATTTCCGGGAAATGCCGATCCTCGCGGACTGGTATGACACGCTGAACGAGAACCCCGAGACAAAGCACCTCGCGGTCGTGTTGGCGCGGTATGTCACAGGCAGCGCGGCGGCGATGGGACAGCGCAACGACATCGACCTCAACAACAAGTACATCGTGCTGGATACCTCGGGTATGCCGGACGATTTACAACTCCCTGGCATTTTCTGGGCGACGGACGTGGCGAACGACCTCATCATGAACGCCGGTACGGAACTCTCCGCGCTGATCGCGGACGAGTTGTAGAGCCTTGTGGGCGCAAACTCGAACCCCCTTGCTGCGGGCTTTGTGCAGGAGATGGTGAAGACCATCCGCGGCCTTGGCGGCATCGCGGTCACATCCACACAGGGAATGCAGGACCTGTTCGGGTTGGACGGAGGCAAGTACGGCAAGGGCATTTTGGATTCCAGCCGCATCAAGCTTGTCATGCAGATGGAGGAGCAGGAGGCGCGGCTCATTCAGGGCGTCCTCAACCTCTCGGAAGAGGAAGTGCACAAAATTACGCGCTTCCGGCGCGGCGAGGGGCTGCTGTGCATCGGTTACAATCATGTCCCCATCGCATTCTACGCGACGGAGCGGGAGTATAATGCCATCACGACGTCCTCCACCGATCTGCGGATGCAGAGAAACGGAGGTGGCGAATGAACAGCGAGGATATGGCGCATATCCAGCAGCTCGTGGGGAATGCCTTCACAGCGACGGGCAGCCTGACGGCACTCGCGGATGGCGCGCAGATGCAGCCTGCGAAACTTCGGAAGGCGCTGGAACAGACCATCGGGAGCTTTGAACTCGCGACGGTGGAGCTGCGACAGCTTTGTGAGCGGTACATGCCGCCCGCGGGCAATCCCGGGAAGAAAGCAACGATCCCGCGGCGGGACATCACCGGCAGCGTGGAGCTGATCGAGTACCAATGGCTGCACATCACGATCAACACGCTTTTGCCGAGCGCGGCGTATCAGACGCCGGTATGGCTCAGCGATACGATCCGCCGGCTGCTGGACGAATACGAGAGCGGCGGGCACAGCCTCCCGTACTACCGGGCCGCGCTCATGGTGATCGAGGAACGCTCGGACATCGAGGGGCGCAGGGTGTTTGACCAAGACAACAAAGGGTACAAGACCATCAGCAACGCCATCAAGGGCAGGCTCATTCCCGACGACGACCAGTACACGCTGGGCGTGGCGCTGCTGTCCGCGCGGAGCAACGAGAACGCCTGCCACATCACGCTCTTGGACAGCGCGGACGCGGCGGACTACTTCGCGCTTCGCGCCGGGGATTATGGGTTTTAGCCGCTGTACCCCCATTGTCAAAACCGCAAAAAGGGGCCATTGTTGCGCGGAACACAAAAATGCAAAAGAACAATGGCCCTCCAGCTGCCGCAATGCCTGATAGCAAGGGCGCTGAGGTATATCGTCCGAAAGAGCGAAAATGTAAAAATGACAACATCCACGCAGGGGTCATTGTCAATTTGAAAAAATGACAGTAGGAGCGCCGAAATCGTGAGCACGCCGGAACGGCGGGCGAATGGTTTCGGCGCTCTCACAGGAACAGGGAGGAGTCTATGATTTTTACCGTCCGCGATATCGAGCTGCTGCGTCTTCTTCGATGGTGCCGCTATGTCGTACCCAACGATCTGAGACGGGTATTCGATGTCAATACGATCAACAATCTGAAAAGCGCCAAGCTGATTCGTTCCAGCAAGGTTCAAAAGTCGCTGACCTTAACGGCAAAGGGAAATCAGCTGCTTGAGGAACTGACCCAAAACATACCGGAGAACATCCGCCATGCACATACCGCCGCTGATACGCTACGGCGAATCAGAGTATCCGCCATCATCACGACGGCATACCAGGCGGGACTTGACGTGTTTACCACAGGAGTCGAAGCGCTGGAGGAAAACCGTGCGATTTATCTCACCGCGCTCATGCGGGGCAAGGGCGCAAATCCGTGGAGCAATTCCCGCATCGCCACGCTGCTGCGGCTGGGGGACACGCTCTACGCCGCGCACTACGTCTGTCCCGGCATCGGGGAGATGCTGCTTACCGACGAGCTGAACGCTTTTAACAACAATACCTCGCAGATCAAGAACGTACATCGCGCCTTCTTCTTCGCGGGACGGAGCTACGCGGATGTACTCACGGAATTGGGTGTCCCGCCAGCAAACGAACCGCGGCGCTATGTCAGCTATGCCGATGCTTTTCGGTCGCTTACGCTGCCGGTGCATCTGCTCTCCTGCGACGAGACCGGCGCGATGCAGCTGCGCCTCATGGCAATGCCGGACTACCGGCAGGCGCTGACACGCTCGGCGCTCCAAACAAAGTACGCCCAGGCGCCCTCGGAGATCCCGTCATGGGACGCACTGTTCGACGGCAAGCCCTTTGTCATGGCGGCGGACATGGACCTGCGCCGGATCGACGCCGCCATCAAAGCGGCAAGGGAGCGCGGCGTCGGGCAGATCGTCATGGTGGCGCTCAAGCCGCAGGTGGAAGCCGTCCTCAAAAGCCGATATCGCGAGACAGGGCTTGCGCGCGTGTTCTCACTCAAGGAAGAGATGCTCAGCGACCTTGGGATCAACAAGCTGTATACTCCGCCCTTGGAGGGATTCAAAACAGAGAAAGGAGAGGTGATCGATGCCCCGCTTATCCAAGCTGCTCGAAAAGCTGGAGGATCGTCTGGAAAGTAAGCTCGGCGCATGGTACGAGCGGCACAAGGGGAAAATGCCCGTTTACGTTCCCACTGGCATTATTCTCCTGTACTTCTACGGGATGTTTCTCAACTCCATCCGCTTCGGCATCGACCAGACCTTCCACGACCCGGAGGGGAAGATCGAAAGCATCTGGGTGTTCGATCCGCTCAAGAACATCTTCGCCATCCTCACGCCCACGGGACTGCTTGCAACGACGGTTATGGCGCTGCTGTTCTGCCTTGCCACGAAAAAGGGATACCTGTGGTTCTCCGGCTACAAATACAAGCGCGACCCGCGGGGATTCGATATCCTGCCGGACGGTACGCATGGCACCTCCGGCTTTCTCACGGAGAAGGAGCTGCGGTCGTTTTTGGAGCTGGGCTCGCCGCGGGAAGTGAAGGGAATGCTGCTCGGGAAGTACAAGGCGCGCGAGGACGACCCGGACAAATACGCGCTGTACGTTGCCCACGAGATGCGCCCGGGCGACAACAACAATCTCCTGTGCATCGGCGCGCCCGGAACGGGACAGACCCGCGGTTTTATCA
>JAFTGG010000280.1 GCA_017458025.1 Oscillospiraceae bacterium
CGATGGGCTATCCCGCCGAAACGCCCACCGTCCCCACGCGCAAAAGCGTCGGGGAGCTGGTGCGGTATATCGGCTGAGCTGCCGCATAATACGATTCTGCAATGAAAATAAGATATTTTCATTGCAGCCGCTGTGCTGCGCACATCGGCGCGTCTCATACGAAATGCAACGCGCCTTGCGGCGCTATAAAAAGTAGAATACTTCTACTTTTTCGTGCATTTCAGTATAAAAAGAGCGCTGCCAAAAGGCAGCGCTCTTTTTATGCGAGCACGCGCAGCAGATTGTTGTAGAAGATATCCTCCAGCAGCGCGTCGCTATAGCCGTGCTTGCTCAGCGCTTCCCAGAGCATCGGCATGTCCTGCAGCCCCTTCATGCCGCCCGAGAGCTTCGCGCAGCCGTCAAGGTCCGCGCCGAGGGCGATATGTTTTTCGCCGCCGAGCTCCATGAAGTGGTCGATGTGCCGGATCACGTCGTCCATCGTCGGATCGTCGACCGGAGCGACGAACTTGATCCAATAATTGACGCCGGCGACGCCGCCGGTCCGCACGATTGCCTTAAACATATCGTCCGTAAGGTTGCGCGTGTGGCCGCAGACCGCGCGCGCGTTGGAATGCGTCGCGATAACGGGCTTTTCCGTGATCTCCATCAGGTCCCAGAACGCGGGGTCGGAGCAGTGCGAAACGTCGATGAGAATATCGTAGCTCTGCGCCTTCTTAACAAACGCGCGGCCGAGATCGTTGAGCCCGCGCTGCGCCTCGCTCATGTGCGAGCCCGCGATGAAATTCGCATGATTCCATGTGAGGTTGATCGCCTTGATACCGACCTCCCGCGCCCAATCGAGATTGTCCGGATCGCAGTTCAGAAGCTCCGAGCCTTCGCACGAGAGGATCGCGGCGATCTTGCCGGCGGCGTTGACGCGCTTCACATCCTCCGCCGTGCGGCACTGCTCCACAAGGTCGGCGTTCTTCTCAATCTCGCGCGCGAACACCGCCTGCTGGCGCTTACATTCGGCAAACAAGCCGTCCGCCGGCGCGTTGGCCATATCGTGGTACATGGCGAAAAACTGCGCCGCCTTGCTGTATGCCTTCAGGCGCAGCAGATCGAGGTGGCCGTTGTTCTCGCGCAACGACCAGCCCTGCTTCTCGCAGCAGCTGATCGTGTCGCAATGGCCGTCAAAATAGGGAATATTACTCATGATCGTTCCTCCAAAGCGGGGACCGGTCCGCGCCGGCGGACCGGTCCCCGAGCATATAACAAAATATTACGCGAGCGCCTTCATCATATTCGCGCACAAGACGCCGACCGGCGTGCCCACGACGTAGCCCATCAGAGCCATCAGGATACCGACCGGAACGAGCGAGCCGGAATAGGAGCCCGCCAGAACCGGCGCGGAAGCCGTGCCGCCGATATTGGCGAGCGAGGCAACGCCCGCGGTAAACAGATCGAGCTTGAGCAGCTTGCACACGAGGAGCATCAGCACCGCGTGGATCGCCAGGACGATAAAGCCGGTCAGGATCCAAGCCGGCGCGTCGCCGAGTTCAAGCAGGCTCGCGCGGGAGGCGAGCAGGCCGATGACGGAGTAGAGCAGCAGATTCGAGACCTCCGCGGAGCCGGCAACTTTGCCGAGCGGAGTGACCGCCGCGATCAGGGAAACGACGGTGACGAACAGGACCGTCCAAGTCGCCTTGTCGGAGAAATGGGTCGCGCTGTACAGAACGCCGCCGACGTTGGTGCCGATCGCGCTGACGAGGAACGCGCAGCCGATCAGGAGGATCAGGCTCTGGAAGGTGACGGGCTTGGTGTTGAGCTTCGCCTCTTCCTCCAGACGCGCGGAAACTTCGTCGAGCTTGCTGGTGTCAGCCTTCGTCCATTTATTAAAGCGCGGCGCGAGCTGGATCGCCCAGAGCAGGAACATGACCCAGAGCGAGTAGTCGATCGAATCAATGACCAGCGCGTAGCCCATATCCGCCTCGCTGATGTCGAGCGCGGCCTGTACGGCGACCATGTTGCCGCTGCCGCCGACCCAGGAGCCGCAGAGCGCGCCGAGACCCATCCACGCATCGCTGCCGATAACGCCCTTCATCAGCGAGAAAGCGGCCAGGAAGCCGATAACGATCGAGATCGTGGCGCTGAAGAAGCCGATGAGCATCTTCGGGCCGAGCTTAAGGACCTTGCGGATATCGCAGCGCAGCAGCATCGCGAAAATCATCGCGTAGGTCAGGTTATTCTTCAGCGCGCCGTACGCGCCCTTGGTCTCCGCCATGTCCCATACCTTCAGCGTGCACATCAGCATCGCGACCAGGTAGCAGAGAACGACCGCCGGCACAAACTTGAAGAACTTCTGCAAGCCGCCCTTGGCGTTCTTTTCCAGCGTGACAAGGACCGCCGCCATAAACAGCAGTACTGCCACATAGGTAAAGCCGTTGGTAATCATAAACGTTTCTCCCTTCCGCTTGTCCGTTAATTTCTACACACATTCAAGACAAGCTCTTAACAAAATTTACCATATTTCGAGGCTACCGTCAAGCTTTGCCTGCGCCGGCCCCTCTTGCCCAAAGTGTGGAGGCCAAAAGGGAGCTACGCCGTGGCGTCCTCGATATAGACCCGCATCGTGCCGCCGCAGGTGAGCCCCTCCTCCGCCGCGGCGTCGTCGGTCATGTCCACCTCCATCACGAGGGACTTGCCCGTGCCCAGCAGCGTGCGGGCGCGCTGCATCACCGCCGCTTCGCC
>JAFTGG010000281.1 GCA_017458025.1 Oscillospiraceae bacterium
AGAATCTCCGACGCGGCGCGCTCGGCCTCGGCGTAGGCGTTGGACGAGTCAAACACGCGGATCGTGCCGCTCTCGCCTGTCCATACCTCGCGCTTGCCAAAGAAAAACCGTTCCACATGGCCGAGCGCGTTTTTGATCTCGCCGGGGGGAAGCGTTTTGCGCTCGTAATCCACGCCCGCGTCCTTCGCCTCGGCGATTAGCTGCTCGCACACGCGCAGGCTCTCGCGGAACAGCTCGCGGTCGTCCGTATCGCCGAGCAGCGTAACGGTCACGCTGCCCGCGCGGCGCAGCATAATGCGCAGGATACGAATTTCGCGTCCCGTAAAGTAGGAAAAGCCGTCCAGATAAACGTCTTTTCCGTCTATGTATTGCGATTCTTCGAGGTTTTCCTCCAGCTTTTCGAGCCGGTCGCGGGCGTCGCGCCCGTCGGCGGTCAGCTTCGCGAGGTACACGCCGTAGAGCAGCGCGACGTCGCGCAGCTTGTCGCCAATTTCGCCGGAAATCGTCTCGACCTTTTCCGCCAGCACCTCCGGCGCGACGGCGTAGGCCTGCAGCTCCTCCATCACGTCGAGCAGGCTTTCAAGGAACGCGCTGCGCTGCGAGGGCTTGCAATATACCTTGAGCGCCGGCGCGAGCTCCTGGAGCGCCCGCTGTAAGGTCAGCAGCTTGCCGCCATTGTCCAGCGTCACGTCCGCGCTGCCGCCCGTGATGGACAGCACGCGCGAGGCAAGCAGCTTAAAGGTCAGCACCTCGGCGTGGCGGCTCGCCGTGTCGCCGCAGGCGCGGCAGATATCAACCTCGGCGACATGCGAAGCGTGCTCCGGCACCAGCAGGATCTGCTTGCGCTCGGGATGCTCGCGCCCCTCTCGCGCGATCTCCCGTAAAATACGCTCGGACTTGCCCGTTCGCGCCCGCCCCATCAAGAGCCGCAGCATACGCCTCACCTCGCCTTCGCAATTTCCATGTAGATTCTAGCACGAAAGCAGCCGGACGGCAACGAAAACCTTTACGCGCCGAGCTGCGACAGCAACTCCCAGACTTTAGAGCGCAGCACAATGTCCGCGCCTCCCGCGTCAGAGGTCAAGATGCCGTCGCACAGCGGCGAGAACGCCGTCGTCCACCACTGTGTCGTCAGGCTCGGCGACACGGCGCACCAAACGATGGTCACAACGACGCCGATCAAGAGGGAAAGCTCAAATTTACGCATAAAAACACCGTCCTTTACTGTGATTAAACCAGTATGGACGGTGCTTTCATTTTTTAGACAAATCGCGTTAAGAACGTCTGCCGGTAGTCTGCCGACAAATCCTCATACGCCTCGCGCGCCGCCGCTTCATCGCGGTACAGCCCGAACACCGTCGGGCCGGAGCCGGTCATTGCCGCCGCTTCAGCCTTCATGCGGCGCAAGCGTTCCTTGATGCCGAATACCTCGGCATATTCCTTCGGCAATACCGTTTCAAACACATTCTTGACCCGCGACGCCACGCCGTCCGCGTCGCCGTGATGCAGCGCGTCGAGCATGCCGTTCGTGTCGGGGCGGCTCCACAGCTCCGACACCTTCACGCGGGAAAACAGCATCGGCGTCGGAATATCGAAGTCCGGCTTGCAGAGCACGACATGGAACGGCGGCGCGGCGCGGAGCGCGGTCAAGCGCTCTCCCCTGCCCTCGGCAAGCGCTGTGCCGCCTCGGACGCAGTAGGGCACATCGCTGCCGACCCGCGCGGCGATACGCTCCAGCTCGTCGCCCAACAGGTCCGGCTTTAGGAGCTTTCGCAGCGCGCGCAGCGTCGCCGCCGCGTCGGAGCTGCCGCCCGCCATGCCCGCCCGCGCGGGAATACGCTTTTCAATGTCGATGGCAAGCCCGCGCGGCGCGACGCCCGTCGCGGCGAAAAACGCCCGCGCCGCCTTGACGGCGAGGTTCGTCTCGTCGCCCGGGATCTCGCCGCAGCGGCAGACAATGCCGTCGCCATCGGTCAGCGCGACCGTCACATCGTCGTGCAGCTCAACGGTCTGCATGACCATTTGCAGATCATGATACCCGTCCTCGCGCTTGCGAAGGATATCCAGCGTCAGGTTCAGTTTCGCGAACGCGCTGAGCGTGAGCGCCTTTTGACCGCAAGCGGGCGCCGCGATACCCGTCATTTGATCTTCCGCGCCTCGACGTAATAGCGCTTGTCCTGCGCGTGGCCCATCGAAAACGTCTTACGCGGCAGCACGCCGTCCGCCATAACGGTCTTGAACAACTGATCCTTGCCCATCGCGGGCAGCAGCAAACCGATGTTGCCGGACTTTTTGCCCAACTGGCGCGTCACGTCGTCGCCGTGGATATAGTCCACCTCGCCGTCGTGGGTCTTGAGATACTCGTCGACGAACGCCTGCAGCGTACCGACGGCGAGTTGTACCTTCGGATCGGGCACGGTGAGATAGCCCTCGAACGCGTCGCAGACGACCTCGATGCAATGGCCCTCGCCCTTGCCCTCGTAGGCATTTGGGTAGAATTTCTTGAACGCCGCGATAAAGTCTCCGGCGTCCACGCCGAACAGCACGCGGTGGATCGGCTCAAACTGCAGCGCGTCGTCATGGTTGTTGACGACCTCGACGAGAGCAAACCGCGCAAGAGGATTCGCGTCGCCCTGCTCCTCGCGGCACGCCTTCGCGGTCGCGAGCGAGTGGTTGCCGTCGCCCACGGCGAACAGCAGCGGCTGAACGCCGGAAACGCCGTACTTTTTCTGCATCGCCTCGTCGGTGCAAAGCCCCGTCAACGCGTCGGCAACGGCGTCTATTTGCGCGTCGGAGAGCCGCCGGCCGGTCAGGTGCCCGCCGCCCTCCATGAGGTCGAAGTCATAGAGCTTTTCCATGCCCGACGCCTCCGCGGTCAGCGGCTCGATGACGGTCTTGTCGGGGTCGTCGATGAGCAGCATGACGTGCGGCAGCTCGATGGGCGCGTTACGGCGCACCTTGGCGCGCGGCGGGATACGTTCGAGCACCGTGCCTTCGGTGGCGCGGATCAGCGCGCCGGAGCCTGGCGTAAAGTCGTAGGCGTCGAGGTCGACCATGCCGACAAGCCCGTGGCGGATCTTGCCGTCGGACTGCGTACGCTCGATATAGACCAGCGATTCTTTCAGCGTTTTAAACAAATCTCGCTTCAGATAGTCGTCCATCGTCGCGTTGATCTTTTCGATGTGCCGCTCCACGTCGGGCGCCTTCAGCTCCGCTTCGGGCAGGATCAGGCGCAGCGTGGACGGCGCGTCGCCGACATTCCGCTCCACGCGCCGCCAATACTCCGGCTCCGAGGTGAATTGGTCGCAGGCGACGACCGCCCATTTCTCCATATCCGCGTCCTTCGGCAACAGGATATCGGCGGGATAAAATCCGAGGCTCTTGAATTTCTCGTTCATCGCGTTTCTCCTTTCGCGCAAACGGTCATCTTATGCTGCTATCGGATAAAAAGCTCACACGATTTATCCGATAGATGCCGCCGGCGGCATACAGTTGCTGACGCAACTGACGTCTCAGGCGAACTCATAGCAAAAGATACCATAAATGGGATCTTTTGCTATGAGTTCAGTATTACAACATCTGATTATACTATACCCAACAGGCGAAAGCAACGGCTTTGGTAAATTTTGCAAAAAATTATTTTGCTTGCATAAAAGTTTGGCAGTTTACAGACACTACGCAAGACCTCAGCAAAAAAGGAGGATATTCTCATGTTCATTGATAAGCTTGCGCTGACGCTTTCGATCATTGGCGCGCTCAACTGGGGCAGCATCGGCCTGTTCGGCTTCGACGCCGTGGCGTTCCTGTTCGGCGGGCAGACCGGCACGATCAGCCGCGTGATCTACACCCTCGTCGGCCTCGCCGGCATCTGGTGCATCACGATGCTGTTCCGCGAGACCGAACCGTTTGAGAGCAAGGACCACGCGTAAGCGGCAAAAAAGCGGGCATGGGAGGCAAACGTCTCCCATGTCCGCCTTTTACGCATTGAACGCCATTGCGCCCGCAAACAGTCCCCTCAGAGACAGCAAGGCAGCCCACGCAGAAAACCGGCCCCGCATCATGGCGAGGCGGTACGCCGCGAACGCGAGGACGCTGAAGCCATAAGCAAATTCCCCGCCCATAGACTGCTTGAGCGCCGGAAATGCGAAGCCGCGGAAAACTCCTCCGGCAGTGAGTTGACGAATGAAATATAGGGCGCGACGAAGATAGCGCGGCCGCGCCGACAATCATTTCCGTTTTGCGCACTTCCCCGCCCCCTTTCGCCGTCGTATCCCCATTATAGCGAAACGGCGACGGAGCGCAAGTTTCCGCTTTACGCGGCGGCCTTTTCGTGCTATCCTATCGAAAACGACCGTTTTCGGGAGGAGCCGACATGAAGTCAAAAGCCGCCGTCAAACGCATCATTGAGGAATTGAAGGTCCTCTACCCCGACGCGCTCTGTTCGCTTACATACAATAAGGACTACGAGCTGCTGTTCGCCGTGCGTCTCTCGGCGCAGTGTACCGACGCGCGGGTCAATATGGTCACGCCGTCGCTCTACGCGAAGTTCCCGACGCTCGAGGCGTTCGCGAACGCGACATACGAGGAGGTCGGCGAGGCGATCCGCTCCTGCGGGTTCTACAACACCAAGGCGAAGGACATTGTCGAGTGCGCCAAAATTCTCGTCGGGCAGTATGGCGGGAAGGTCCCCGGCACGATGGAGGAGCTGACGGCGCTGCCCGGCATCGGACGCAAGACCGCAAACCTCATTCTCGGCGATGTTTACGGACAGCCTGCCTACGTCTGCGATACGCACTGTATCCGTATCACGGGACGGCTCGGCCTCACCGACGGCAGCAAGGACCCGCTGAGCGTGGAGCGGCAGTTGCGCGAGGTCATTCCCGGCCCAGAGAGCAGCAACTTCTGCCACCGCATGGTACTCCACGGACGCGCGCTGTGCATGGCGCGAAAACCGAACTGCGCGGAATGTCCGCTCAAAAAAGACTGCGATTTCGGCAAGAAGCTCCCCGCCTGACGGCAGGGAGCTTTCTGCTGCTCATCGGGCAAGCACTTTTTTTGTCCGCGGCGCATATAGTATCACAGGCGCATGCGCCGTTGCGACGCCGGCTTTTGATTCGCGCGCGGCGTATGCCGCGATACGATTGCCCCGCGCGGCAGCCGCATTTTGATACTGAACTCATTTAAGGCATCTTTCTTATAGCGCCGAAGGCGCGTATGAGTTCGTATGAGACGTCAGTTGCGTCAGCAGCTGTATGCCGCCTGCGGCAGCATCTATCGGATAAAAAGTGTAATCTTTTTATCCGATAGCGGTATGAATCATCACGACGTGGAGGGATTTCTATGGACGCAAAAACCGCTGCCGCCATTGAACGGCTCAAGAAAAATAAGGACCTCGCCGAGCAGATCATGCGCTCCGGCGACGGGCAGAAGCTGATGGATATGCTCGCCGGCAGCGACGGCGGAGCGGCGTTGAACCGCGCGGCGAGCGCCGCCGCCAAAGGCGACACAAAAGAGCTGTCGCAAATGCTGCAAAATCTGATGCAAAATCAGGATGCGGCGGCGGTCATGAGCCGCCTGAACGATTCGGCAAAGCGGTAAAGGGGTCAGGAGGCGTTCGGTATGTCCGAATGGCAAGAGCAACTGAATACCATTCTTTCCGACCCGGACGCCATGTCGCAGATCGTATCGCTGGCGCAGAGCATTTCCGGCAGCGGCGGATCTGCCGCCCCGCCGGAGAGCGCGCCGCCACCGCCGGATAAGGTGTCGCCGGAGCAGCCCGCCGAGCCGGTCTCCGGCCTCGACCCGGAGCTTCTGCGCCGTCTTACGCCCATCATGCGGGAGATGAACCGCAGCGAGAGCAGCGAAGCGGCCGCGCTGCTGCTGGCGCTTCGCCCGTTTCTCAGTGAAAAACGCCGTGAGAAGGTTGAGCGCGCGGCGCAGCTGGCGCGGCTCATTCATCTGGGCAAAACATTCCTTATCACGCAGGGTCAGGAGGCGGACGGTCGTGTATAACCGCTATATCCGCAACGAGCATGGCGAGTACATATGCGTCCCGCAGCCTCCGCGTCCGAAGCCGCACAGGGAACCGCCGCCCGAGCCGCATCGCGAACCGCCGCAGGAACCGCATCGCGAACCCTATCGTGAACCGCCACAGGAACCCCATCGTGAACCGCATCGCGAACCGCCGCGTGAACCGCCGCAGGAACCCCATCGTGAACCGCATCGCGAGCCCTATCGCGAACCGCCGCCGCAGGTTCCGCCTCCTCCGCAGTTCCCTCCGCCGCCGGACGCGTCGCGCTTTCTTGGGCGCATTCTCGAACGGCTGCGGCTGCAGGACGTGGACACGGGCGACCTGCTGCTGTTGCTGATCCTGTTCTTCCTCTTTGAAGAAAAAGCGGACGACGAGCTGCTGATCGCGCTGGGGCTGCTGTTCATATTGTAATACTGACACCTGATAAAAAAGCGAGGGCTGCGCCCTCGCTTTTATGTTTCGCTTCCCTGTGGCGTGTGCAGCGACTCGCCGTCCGGCAATTGGAACGCATCGCCGGTCACGGCGCCCGCCTCTACGCTCAGCCCCGTCATACGGTAGACGACGCCCGTCGCGCCCAAGCGCTCGGCGGCGACCAGCAAACCGCTGTCCACGCTGACCCACCATCGGTCAACGTAACCCAAGTCATCGGGCGCCGTTTCCACGAAAATACAGTTCACGCCCTCCAGCGCGCGATAGTCCGCAAGCGTAATATCGCCCGTGTCCAGCAGCAGGATATCCTCATACGTCGGGATACTCTGCTCCTCGTCGGCGTTCAGCGCCGCCGCGCCGGAAAACACAGGGCTGTCCGCGCCGTACCAGATCCAGCTTGTGCCGTCTCCGACGATGATATGGCGCTGCTCCTCGTTCTCCTCGTAGACGTCGATCCGCGCCCAGCCGTCCGCGGCGCGCACGTTGACCGTCGTCTGTCCGCCGCCGTCCGACCAATAGCGCTCGACGGTGACCGTGCGGCTGTAATTGTCCGGGCGCGCGAGGCGCTCGATGACGCGCTGCACAGTCTCCGGCGTCACCTCGACGCGGCGGATCGCTTCCTGACCCGTCTCCGAGACCACACCGCTGCCGCCGCCGGACGTATCCGTTTCCGGCAACGTGACCGCCGGCGCGCGATGCAGGCTGACGCGCAGAAGAAACGCGACGACCAGCACGAGCAGCGCGGCAAACGCGACGCCGACCAGCGACACACGCTTTTTCTTCATGGCAACTAGTCCTCCGGCCCGGCTTCGCGCCGTCCGAAGTGCCACTCGATGGCGTCCGCGATGCGCCGGCAGGCGTTGCCGTCGCCGTAGGGGTTGACCGCGCGCGCCATCTTGGCGTACGCGGCGCTGTCGCGCAGCAGCTCGTTGCCCATACGCAGCACGTCGGCGTATTCCACGCCCGCCATCGCCACGGTGCCCGCCTCGACCGCCTCGGGGCGCTCCGTCTCGCGGCGCAGGACAAGCACGGGCTTGCCCAGCGCGGGCGCCTCCTCCTGCAAGCCGCCGGAGTCCGTCATCACGAGGTAAGCGCGCGCCATGAGGTTGTGCATCTCGTCCGCCGGCAGCGGGTCGATCAGATGCACGCGCGGCGTACCGGCAAGGTGCTTCCCCACCGCCTCGCGCACCACGGGGCTCAGGTGCACGGGATACACCAGCTCCGCGTCCTCGTTTTGCAGCGCGAGGTCGCGCAGCGCGGTGAAGATATGCTCCATCGGCTCGCCGTAGTTCTCCCGCCGGTGGCAGGTGACGAGCACGATCTTTTTGCCTTGATAGTCCAGCTCATTGAGCGCGTCCGTCGCAAACCTGTAGTCCTCGCGCACCGTCGTTTTCAGCGCGTCGATGACCGTGTTGCCGGTGACGAAGCCGCCGTCCGTGACGCCCTCCCGGAGCAGGTTGTCGCGGTTGTTTTTCGTCGGGCAGAAATACAGGTCCGCGATCTGCGTGACCAGCTTGCGGTTCATTTCCTCGGGAAAGGGAGAATACTTGTCATACGTTCTGAGCCCCGCCTCGACGTGGCCAACGGGCACCTGATGATAGAATGCCGACAGCGCGCCGGCGAAGGTCGTCGACGTGTCGCCGTGGACGAGGATCATATCGGGCTTTAGGTCCTCGATGACGCCGTCCATGCCCGTGAGGCACTTGCTGGCGATGGTCGAGAGCGTCTGGCGCGGCGTCATGATGTCGAGATCGCGGTCGGCGGTCAGGCCGAACACGTCCATGACGGAATCGAGCATCTCGCGGTGCTGTGCCGTGACGCAGCAGAGACTCTCGATGCCCTCGCGCGTTTTCAGCTCCTTGACCAGCGGCGCCATTTTGATCGCCTCCGGCCGCGTGCCGAACACGCTCATGATGCGCAGTTTATTCATCGTTCTCCCCCAGCTTCCTTGTTTTCTTCAGCTTCCGCGGCCTCGCGTTCCTTCGCCGCGATCCTGTCCGCGTCCACCGCGGGGTGCAGGTCGATGTCGTGCCCGCCGGCGTTGACCGCGGGGTGCAGGTCAATGTGCTCCGTCACATCCTCCACGGCCTCGCTCTTTTTCGCAAGCCGCTGCGCCGCCTCCTGCTCCGCGCGCGCCTCCGCGATCTCGCGCGGGAAAATAACGCGCGCGGCAAGGTACGCCACGACCGCCACCGCGACAAGGAACAGCATCGCGCGCATCGCGCCGCTGGTCGTCAGCACCACGGCGGAGAGGCCGAGAATACTGCTCACGACATAGAGCGCCGCCACCGCCTGCTTCTGGTTGAGCCCCATGTCGATGAGCCGGTGGTGGATATGCCCGCGATCGGGCGACATCGGGTTTTGCCCGTGGGCCAGACGGCGCACGATGGCGAACAGCGTGTCGAACATCGGCAGCCCCAAAATGAGAAACGGCACCGCGAACGAGATGATCGCGTAATACTTGAACAGGCCCTGGATCGAGATGGTCGCCAAAATGTAGCCCAGAAACGTCGAGCCGGTGTCCCCCATGAACATCTGCGCGGGGTTGCGGTTGTACGGCATGAAGCCGACGCACGCGCCGACGAGCGCCGCCATGACGAGCGCGCTCTGCCCCTCGGAGACGAGCAGCGCGATGACGAGCATCGTGACCGCGCTGATGGTGGAGACGCCGTTGGCGAGGCCGTCCAGCCCGTCGATGAGGTTGACCGAATTTGTAATACCCACGATCCACAGCACCGTGATCGGCACGGACAGCCAACCGAGCGACCAATAGGGCTTGTCGCTGAACACGTTCGGGTTCGAGAGCACGTTCACGACCACGCCGTGATATACCGCGACGAGCGCCGCGACGATCTGCACGACGAATTTGAAATATGCCCGCAGCGGCGTGATGTCGTCCACCACGCCTAGCACGACGATGATGACCGCGCCGAGCAGGATACCGCGCAGTTGGCGGTCAATGGGCACGAAAATGAGCAGGCTCACGATAAAGCCGAGGAAGATTGCGAGGCCGCCCAGACGCGGCGTCGGCTTCTTGTGCATGCGGCGGCTGTCCTTCGGCACGTCGATCGCGCCGATCTTATAGGCGAACGACTTGACGAGCGGGCACATGAGAAAGCTCACGACCAGGGCGCACAGCAGCGCTTCGCCCACCCGCAGCAGCAGCTCGCCGGGAATGCTTGTATTCATTCGCTCACCCTCAACGCGGGATAAACCCGACCTTCTTATACACCTTGCGCAGCGTCTTTTCCGCGACATAGCCCGCGCGCTCCGCGCCGTTTTTGTAAACGGACTCCAGATATGCCTTGTCCGCCAAAATACGCTCTGTTTCCTCGCGGATCGGGCGCAGCAGCTCGATAACCGCGTCGCCGACGGCGGGCTTGAACTTACCGTAGCCTTGGCCGTCGAACTCGCGCTCGATCTCGTTCATGGTCTTGCCTGTGACGGCGGCGTAAATGTTCATGAGGTTCGACACGCCCGGCTTGTTCTCCGCATCGTAATGCACACAGCGTTCGGTGTCGCTGTCGGTAACGGCGCGCTTGAACTTGCGGGCGACGTCCTCGGGCTTCTCCATCAGGAACACGCAGCCCTCCGGCGCGGATTTGCTCATCTTGTTCTCCGGCGTCGTCAGGCACATGACCCGCGCGCCCTCCTTGGTGGAG
>JAFTGG010000282.1 GCA_017458025.1 Oscillospiraceae bacterium
GCAGCGTTTCCGTCAGCGCCGCTTCGTCGGCGAGCGCGTCATAGAAGTCCGCGCGCCACTCGGCGAGGTCTGCCGGCAGCGCCGTAAGCTCCGCGGCTTGCGCGAGCAATTCCCCGCGCGTCCGCGCGATGAGCGGTACGGCGATCTTCGGCCGTCCCGCGCCGAGCGCGACGCCGCGTACGGTGACAGTCGGGTGCATGACAGCCTCCTTAAATCGGCCGGCGGTTCAGTCCGCCTCGTGCTTCATCGTGTCGATGAGCATCGGCACGAACTGCTTCTTCCGGCTCAGTACGCCGGGCAGCACCGCCACGCCGTCTTTTGGCGCCGCGTCGAACGCGCGCGCGATCAGCGCCTCCGAGCCCTCGCCCGCCATGAGCAGGTCGCTTGAGGCGTTGCGCACGTCGGTAAAGAGATAGAACACAAAGTCCAGCCCCTGCTTTTCCCGCGCGGTTTCGAGATACGGGCCGACCAGCGCTTCGGCGGCCTTGCGGTTTTTATCGCTCATGTAGGTGCCTTGGCCGACGCCGAAGTGGAACGCGCCGCTGTTGAACACCTTGTAGTCGGTGCCGAAGATCTGCTCCGCCGTTTCGCCGCTGATGTCTCCGCCGTGCTCGAACATCTCGTCGGCGTAGGTTTCGAGGTCCACGCCCGCGACGGCCGCCAGCCGCCGCGCCACGCGTTCGTCGAGCGGCGTGCAGGTCGGGGAGCGGAACATCAGCGTGTCGGAGAGGATCGCGGAGAGCATCAGGCCGGCGGTCTGCGCGTCGATGGCGATGTCGTTCTCCTGATACATTTGATAAATAATGGTGCAGGTGCAGCCCACCGGCATGTTGCGGAAGTACACGGGATTGTCCGTCTCCAGCGCGCCGATGCGGTGATGGTCGATGATCTCAAGCACCTCGGCGTTCTCGATGCCCTCCGCCGCCTGCGACTTTTCATTGTGGTCGACGAGAATGAGCTGCTTTTTGTGCAGGTTCAGCAGGTTTCGGCGAGAGACCACGCCGAGGTACTTCCCATCGTCGCGGAGCACGGGGAAGTAGCGGTGGCGGACGCTGCCCATGATCTTTGTCGCCGACTCCACCGGCGTGTTGAGGTTGAAGGTCATGAGGTCGTCCTTGAGCATGAAATAGCGAATGGGCGCCGCCTGCGGAATGACCTGTCCGCTGGCGTAGGTGTTGAGCGGCGTGCGAATGATGAGGCAGCCGTTCTCCTCCGCCAGCATGCGAATGGTTTTGGAGACGTTCGAGTCCATGCCGACGATGAGACAGCCCGCTTCCATCTCGATGGCGGTGAGCTGGCTTTCGCTCCGGTTGCTGACGATGACGATGTCGCCCTTTTTGATGGCGCGCTCCATCATCTCCGCGCTGCCCGCGCCGATGATGATGCGGCCCTCGACCTTTTTGCCCGTCGGATCGCCGACGAGCACCGTGCCGTCGAGCGTGTCGATGACGTTTTGATAGCTCGTCTCCGCGTGGGCGAGGACGTAGGGATCGACGCCGTCCATGTTCGCGGTGGCGACGTCCTTGACCGTAATCAGGCCCTTGAGGTTCCTGTCGCCGTCGACGATACAAAGCGTGTCGAGGCTCTGGTCGCGCATGCGCGTCCACGCGCTGCGCAGGCTCATCTCGCCGTTCACGCCCTCGGCGAGGCGGATATCCACGTCACGCATCTGCGGGCTGACGTCGGCGTACAGCTGCGGCGCGCCGGCGCCGAAGCGTTCGAGCACGAACTTTGTCTCGCGGTTGAGCTGTCCCGCGCGGCAGGCCTTATACGAACGGTCGGGGTCGATCGCGTTTTTGAGGCGGCTGTACGCGATGGCGGCGCAGATCGAGTCGGTGTCCGGATTGCGGTGGCCGATGACCTTGACCGCGTGGAAATTGGGACGGGAGAAATCGCTGCTCTTTGGCATATGCTTGCACCTTTCTGTCAGTTCTGTATCGTTCTGCCACAAATATACCATGCAAACCGGCAAATGTCCATTTCAAATTACAAAAAGAGAACGCGCTTGACAAACGCCGCGGCAGGCCGTTAAGATAGAGCGGACAAGATTCCGGCGGAAAGGACGCTCCCTTTATGGCAAATCAATGGAGCGCCGTCCTCTTTGACCTCGACGGCGTGCTGTGTTTTACGGACGAATACCACTATCTCGCGTGGAAAAGGGTGACCGACGAGCTCGGCATACCCTTTGACCGCGCGGTCAACAACCGGCTGCGCGGCTTGAGCCGCATGGACAGTCTCGATATCATTCTGGAGCAGGCGGGCCGCGCGTTCACACGGGACGAGAAGGAAGCCCTCGCCGCGCGAAAGAACGATATTTACCGCGGCTGCCTCGCGGCGATGTCGCCGGCCGATCTGAGCGGCGACGTACGCGAGACGCTGGACGCCCTGCGCGCGCGGGGCTATCGCCTCGCGGTCGGCTCGTCGTCAAAGAACGCGCCGTTCATTCTCGAACGGCTCGGCCTCGGCGGTTTTTTCGACGCGGTGGCGGACGGCAATCTTGTCGCGCGCTCGAAGCCCGATCCGGAGGTGTTTCTCAAGGCGGCGGAGCTGCTGGGCGAGCAGCCGGAGCGCAGCCTGTTGGTCGAGGACGCGGTCGCGGGCGCGGAGGCGGCGCATCGCGGCGGTATGCGGGTCGCCTGTGTGGGCGACGCGGCGGCGCGCGAGGCCGGAGATTACAATATGGCCTCCGTGCGGGAGCTTTTGGAGATACTGTGAGGGAGAACAATATGCGAGGCGCGATTTTTGATATGGACGGCCTGCTGATCGACTCGGAGCGGATTTGGCAGGGCGTTTGGCACGAGCTGGCGGCGGAGCGCAGCATGACGCTGGCGGATACGTTTGCCGGCGACATCTGCGGCACGGGCGGCGCAAAGACGCGCGAGGTGCTGCGGCGCTATTTCCCCGCGCACGATCCCGAGGAGATCCTGCGCGAATGCTCGGACCGCGTGCATGCGCTGGAGGAAGGGGGCGTGCCGCTCAAGCCGGGCGTACATACGATCCTGAACGGCCTTCGCGGCGCGGGCTACCGCATCGCGGTGGCAAGCAGCAGCCCGATGGAGATGATCCGCCACAACCTGCGGCTCGACGGCGTCGAGGGGTATTTCGACGCGCTGACCTCGGGCCGCGAGGTGGCGAACTGCAAGCCCGCGCCGGACGTGTTCCTGCTCGCGGCGGAGCGGCTGGGCCTGCCGCCGGAGGAGTGCTACGTCTTCGAGGACAGCCTCAGCGGCGTGGAGGCGGGCTGGCGCGCGGGCTGCCGCGCCGTGATGATCCCCGATCTCGTGCAGCCGACGGAGACGGCGCGGCAGCGGTGCTGGGGCGTTTTTCACGACCTCGGCGAAGCATGGGAGGCGATTCGCGCATGAAAGTACGCAAGCACATTTACTTCTCCGGCCGCGTACAGGGCGTCGGCTTCCGCTACAGCGCCGTGTATCTCGCCAGGCCCCTTGACCTGACCGGCTGGGTCAAGAACCTCTGGGACGGGCGCGTCGAGATGGAGGTACAGGGCGAGGAGACGGCCATCGCGGAGTATTTGAAGGCGCTGCGCACGCAGCGCTACATCGTCATTGACGACATGGACATCCGCGAGATCGGCGTGATTGAGGAATCGCGGTTTCGCACGGTGGGATATTAAAGGGCTTCGGAGCGGCGCTCCGAAGCGGCCGGCCCCGCGGGCTTGCATGGATTGCAAAGCGCGGGAAAGCATGCTATACTGGACAAAAATCTGGGGAAAGCGGCGAGACGAGATGAACATCGGATACCTGGGCTTTGGACAGATGGGCTCCGCGATGGCGGAGGGCTTCGCGCGCTGCTGCGCGGAGGTGCGAAGCGGCGAGATCGCGCAGCTTGCCTATGCGCCGCACGCGGATAAGCTGCGCAAACGCGCGGCGGAGATCGGGGCGCGGCCGTGCGCCGACGCGGCGGAGCTTGTGCGCGGCAGCGATATGGTCGTGCTCGCCTGCAAGCCGTATCAGGCGGAGGCGGCGCTGCGCGGCGTGAAGGACGATCTGCGGGGCAAGGCGCTTGTCTCCGTCGTCAACGCGTGGCGCTTTGCCGACTTCAAGGCACGGCTCGGCGAGCATGTTCGTGTGCAATGCGTCATGCCGAGTATCCCGATGAAGATCGGAAAGGGCACGGCGCTTCTGGCGGAGGAGAACGACCTGACGGACGCCGAGCGCGCTCTGCTCCGGCGGCTGTGCGAGGCGGTTTCGACGGTGATCGAGCTGCCGGAGGAGAAGATTCCGGCGGCGACGGCGCTTTGCGGCTGCGGACCGGCGTTTTTGTATATGGTCATCGAGGCGATGGGCGACGCGGGCGTCAAGCACGGACTCA
>JAFTGG010000037.1 GCA_017458025.1 Oscillospiraceae bacterium
AAGCTTTGTTGATTTCTATCATCAGCACCTCTGGAGAGGTCTCTATCACATGGGCATAGATGTCCAATGTGACCTTGACATCTGCGTGCCCCATGAGATATTGTACTTTTTTTACATTGGCGCCACCCAAAATCAAATTGGTGCAGTAAGTATGCCGAAGCAAGTGCGGAGTGACGTTAAAATCAATTGTATAGTAAAAGTTGCCCCCTTTGCTTTTTGCTCCAAGCTCCCGATTGAAGATTACGCGTCTGTATCCATCTTTTGTTGTAATTTGATAGGACTTCTCGCCTGTTTGCCGATCTGTAACATGTCGCCAGAGGTTTTTCCACTGCGTTTCTGACAATGCTTCCGCACCGCCTATGACATAGCCTTTTTTAGGCTTCTGACGCTTCAGATACTTTGCAAGCTGCTCAGGCAACGGGATCGTGCGATATGCCGCATCTGTTTTTAAGAGCTCATTTACGACGGGGCGATTATGTGACCAGCGTAGCGCGCGGCGCACTTTTAGGCTTGGAAAATCTCCCGCAAGGTCAACGCAATCCCATTGTAAGGCTAATGCCTCCTCGCGGCGCAGACCGCTGTACAGGCCCAGACGCACGAAAGTCTCCGCTCTTGTCCCTGTAATAGCAGCCAAGAGTGTCTCGACTTGCGCCGGCGTCAGCGCTTCTTTTCGCTGCGCCTTTTTGCCGCCGGGCCTTAGCCTGGCACACGGATTTGTTTTGATAAGTCCATTTTCCTCCGCCGCGTCAAATATGCGCCGCATAGCGCCGAGAACTTTCGACCGCAGCGACTTCGATTTCCCGTCCAGCGCCGCCATAACGGCGCGGGCATCGTCGGCCTTGATGTCACGCAGAGCCATATCTCCGATCTGCGGGAGAATATGATTGTTTACCGCGTTTAAGGTACTTTCTCGGTGCTTCTCCCCCATCTCGCCGGTGTTGAGTTCGATCCACTTTTCTGCATATTGACGGACGGTGATGGGTGCCGTGTTCCGCTCAATGCCTTCCGCGATTACCTCCTCGGCTGCGGCTAGCTTTGCCTCAAGCTCCTCCGGCGTCTTGCCGTAAATTGCGACATATTTGCCATCGACGTCTTTGATCCGCTTGCGGTACCGTTGGAGCTTGGGAACATATTCGTATGTCGGTTTCTTTGGCCTTGGCATGGGCTACTTCCCCTCTTGTTGTGTCCGATTTGGACACCGGCGCGCTGCTTGTCAAATTATGTCGATTGTGTTATGATGTCCCCGCTGCCGCGTCTCCGGCCGGAAAGGAGGCGAGGTCGTGGACGGAGTCCTCTCTTTCATTCTTTCCGTCGTGGCTGGTGTAATTGCCTGTTACATCTTCAAACGGCTGGACGGAAAGTAAGGCAGCAACAGCCTGCGGGTGGTCATACCGCGCGTACATAGGTGCGTGAAATGACAAGGAACCCCTCGGAAGAATGCGACTCTTCCGAGGGGTTCCGTTGTTTGGTCATGTAGGAGTCCTCTCTTTTGCCTACGCCTACATGATATGCCTCGGAAGTTGAATTGTCAATAGGAAATTGTGTCGGATTTGGACACCGCACTATTCTTTGCCGCCCCGTCAATTGTCGGGGTAGCGTTTTTATTTTATACCAAACATTTTTGAGAATTTGTTGCGACGTCCCTGCTTTGTCGTCGGTATGCCTGTAGCCTTTGCAAGCTTGCGCTTTGCGCCGGTTATGCCGAGAGCACGCTTCCAGCTAAAGGACAGGCCAGGGATTGCGCTTTTTCTCCGTCGCCATAAACTCACCCCATCAATAGCATTTTTCACAAGCGTCAAAGCCGCGGCTTGTCGCGTAGTCGACTGTTACCTGACGCGCCTTGTCGGGATTCATCGTGCCACAATTATTTTTGTTGTGGAATTTTGAGCCGGTGGCCGAGAGCCAGACGAGCGTTCCCTGCTCCAAGGATACCAACCGATCTGTCCCGTGGACGACTGCCGTTATTTTCGCCGGAGCAGGGGGTGGGGTAATGTCTGGCTCGGGCTCGGGCGTAGGTACAGGCTCCGAGACAGGTTCCAACTCGGGCTCAGGGTCTGCAACGGGTTCCGGCTGCGGCTCCAGCTCAGGCTCGGACTGCACAATGGGCGTTGACCGCTCCGCGGGCGCGGAGGGCTCCGGCGCATCATCCTGCGTCGCGGCGATTTTTTGCGCCTCCGCAAGCGCCGCTTGCTCTCGCGCGTCCTCAGCGGCGGCTTCGTCAGCAAGACGCTGACCTTTTTCGTCCGGCGTTTCGATTGTTCGCGCTGGCGTCTCCAAAGCTGTGTCAAAGGCGGACGTAGTGTCAGAGACTTTTTCCTCGTCGTTTCTGCCGCCCGTACTAATAGCGCCGAAGATTAGGAGGAGCCCAACAACCCAGACCCACCACCGCTTATAGATGGGCTTCTTTGCTTTAGCTTTTGCCATGTTACCGCCTCCAATATTTTTTATTTTCCAGCACGATCAGCCGACATCGCTGGCCGTGCCCTTTTTATACTCATCAAGCACCATGTCGATGCGACCGCGATCATAGTCGCTGGCGCGGCGATACGCCATAATCATCTCGATCTCGCTTTCTTTAAGCTCTACGGCGTTATCGTGCAGCGTCATCATGCAGCCCGACTCCGGCGGCAAATCCGCTCGCGCGCGCGGATTTGCCGTCTCGCCAA
>JAFTGG010000038.1 GCA_017458025.1 Oscillospiraceae bacterium
ACATTCATATCATCGCGCTCCTTTCTCCGATGGTTCCACACAGAACATTATATCACAATTTTTCCTGCCGTCAAGAGCCATTATCGTCCGCGGCGCGCAGCGTGTAGACGTCCGTCCGCCGGTGCCGCAGCAGCGGGAGTTGCGCGCGGACGTTCTCCGCTTCCGCGAGATTAAGGTCGACGGCCTGCGCGCCGGAGCGCTCGTCCATCTGCGCGAGCACCGCGCCCCACGGGTCGACCGCGATGCTGTGACCCCACGACTGGTAGCCCGCCGACGCGTCCCGCGCCGGCGCCGTTCCGAGCGCGAATACCTGGTTAAACATCGCCTGCGCGCGGAACATGAGCTCCCAATGTTTCGGCCCGGTCGTCAGATTGAACGCCGCCGGCACCAGGATCAGCTTCGCGCCGCGCAGCGCCATCAGGCGGCACAGCTCCGGAAAACGGAAATCGTAGCAGACGCAGAGGCCCATCTTCCCGAACTCCGTGTCGAACACCGTGACGGCGCCGCCCGCGCTGAGCGTTTCGGATTCGCGGAACGACTGCCCGCCCGTCACGTCGATATCGAACAGATGCATCTTGCGGTGCTTCGCGATCTGCTCTCCCGCGCGGTCAAACACATACGCGGTGTTGTAGACCCTGCCGTCCGCGCCGCGCTCCGGCATCGAGCCCGCCGACAGGTAGAGTCCGTACGTCCGCGCGAGCGCGGCGCAGCCGCGGTGGATCGCGCCGCCCTCCTCCTCGGCGTAAACCGGAAACTTCGCCGTTTCATACGGGCAGCAGAACATCTCCGGCAAGGCGAGCAGGTCCGCGCCCGCGGCCCTCGCGTCGCGGCAGGCGTCCTCGGCGCGCGAGAGCGCCTCCGCCGGATTGTCCGGCACCGGCATCTGCCGCTGAAAAACACGCAGCGTCTGCTTCATAAGCGCCGCTTATTTTGCCGCCATTTCGGCGGCGACCTCGGCGATATGCTCCGCCGACAGGCCGAACTGTTCGAGCAGCGCCGACGCGGGGCCGGAGTGTCCGAACTCGTCGTTCACGCCGATGCGTCGCACCGGCGTCGGGCACTTCTCGCTCAGCAGCGAGCAGACCGCCTCGCCAAGGCCGCCGATGACGGAGTGCTCCTCGCAGGTGACGATCTTGCCGCACTCCCGCGCGGCCTTGAGCACCAGCTCCTCGTCGAGCGGTTTGATCGTGCAGAGGTTGATGACGCGGGCGCCGACGCCTCGCTCCTTGAGCGCATCGGCCGCTTTAAGCGCCTCGTAGGTCATGAGGCCGGTGGCGATGACGGCGACGTCGTCGCCGTCATGCAGCACCTCGCCCCTGCCGATTTGGAACTCGTAGTTCTCGTCGTGAAACACGGGGATCGCCAGACGGCCGAAGCGCAGGTAGACGGGACCGTCGTACTCGTACGCCGCCTTGACCGCGGCGCGCGCCTCGACGTCGTCGGCGGGACACATAACCACCATGCCGGGAATGGAGCGCATGAGCGCAAAGTCCTCGCAGCACTGGTGGGACGCGCCGTCCTCGCCGACGGAGATGCCGCCGTGCGTCGCGCCGATCTTGACGTTGAGGCGCGGATAGCCGATGGAGTTGCGCACCTGCTCGAACGCGCGGCCGGAGGCGAACATCGCGAAGCTGGAGGCGAACGCCACCATGCCCATCGCGGCGGCGCCCGCGGCGACCGCCATCATGTTGCCCTCCGCGATGCCGCAGTTGAAGTGGCGGTCGGGATACGCCTTGCGGAACATACCCGTTTTGGTGGAGCCGGCGAGGTCCGCGTCGAATACGATCAGATCCTCGTGCTCCGCGCCGAGCTCGACCAGCGCGGCGCCGTAGCTGTCGCGGGTCGCGATCTTTTTCACATCTGCCATATCACTGTGCCTCCAATCCCGCGAGCTGTGCGCGCAGCTCTTTCATCGCGGCCTCATACTCCTCATCGTTGGGCGCCTTGCCGTGCCAGCCCGCCTGATTCTCCATATAGCTGACGCCCTTGCCCTTGACCGTCTTCATCACGATGGCAAACGGAACGCCTTTTGTCGCTTTCGCCCGCGCGAAAGCGGCTTCGATCTGCTCAAAGTCGTGGCCGTCGATCTCCGTCACGGCGAAGCCGAACGCCCTCAGCTTGTCGGGAATGGGGTTCGGGTCCATCACGTCGGAGATCTTGCCGTCGATCTGGAGGCCGTTGTTGTCGATGATGACGCAGAGGTTGTCCAGCTTATAGTGGCGGACAAACATCAGCGCCTCCCAGACCTCGCCCTCCTGCGTCTCGCCGTCGCCGAGCAGCGCGTAGACGCGCAGGTCTTTGCCTTGGCGCTTCGCGGCGAGCGCCATGCCCGCGGCGGCGGAAACGCCCTGTCCGAGCGAGCCGGTGGACATATCGACGCCGGGGATCAGGTTCATGTTGGGGTGTCCCTGCAAACGGCTTCCGATGCGGCGCAGCGTCGTCAGCTCGTCTTCCGGAAAGAAGCCGCGCAGCGCGAGCGCCGCGTACAGAGCGGGCGCGGCGTGGCCCTTGGAGAGCACGAAACGGTCCCTGTCCTCCCACTCGGGATTCTTTGGATCGACGCGCAGTTCCTTAAAATAAAGATAGGCCAACAGGTCGGCGGCGGACAGGCTGCCGCCGGGGTGTCCGGCTTTGGCGGCGTGCGTGCCGGTCAATACGCCCTCGCGGATATGTACCGCGGTGAGCTGCAATTGTTTCTTTTCATCAGGCGTCATAGATCTTTCTCCTCGTCCGTAGGGGTTCTAATACTAATATGCGACTAAAAGTGGCAAAGCCTTGCGAGCAGAATTTTTGTCAGGCAAGGCGGAGGACGCAGGCGGGCTGGCGCCCGCCAAGGACGACAACGCAGCGTGGCAGAATTTATGCCGCAAGGAATGTCTTGTTTTAGTTGCATATTAGTATAAAGGTACTCCGTTATTGTACCCGCTTTCCCCGCCGCTGTCAATGCAGGGAGGGCCGCGGCCCTCCCCGTTCGCTTTATAACGCTTCGAGATATGTACGCACGTCGAACGGCTCGACCCGCGTATCCTTGCGCAGGTACAG